>NZ_JBIYSM020000020.1:0-74383 GCF_044759095.2 Brevibacillus soli | reverse complement strand
TTCGGAATCTGGGCTCATAACCTCAGAAGAGCAGCCCAAATGGCCAAATAAGCAACGATTAACGGATACAGTTACACAGTAGCCCCCTGAGATTCACCACAATGAGATGCTTCTGCCAAAAAACGATTTTTTCAGGAGTAACTAGCTAATGCCGGGTGGGTTGAGGATAGCTAATGCCGGGTGGGTTTTCTTATTTTGCAGGAAAAGATGTTTCAATCCGATCATTACGAGGAATATAGGAAAGGAAGGAATGAGGTGATTACTGTGAGCTCCTACAAAATCGAAACACAACGCGAGTGGAAACAAACTATCTTACGTGATCTGCGCCAGTTGCTCGAAACGATACCGGATAACGACGAACCCGCTTCGGTACAGAAGTTGATCAGGTATTTGCAAGCACTCCTGCGGATCAAACAGGTCGTCCCCCCCATGGTGGAAATCATGACGCTGATCAAGGAACGAAAACCCGCCCTCTACCACGGTACCCGGCGCAACGTTTTGCAGTCAAGTAATCTGCACATGCTGTTCCAGGTGGAAATGGACCCTCAACTTGCCTCCCAGCGCTTGGAGGAATACGTCAACAGCTAGGGCTGGCAAACTGAATTATTTCAGAAATTCTGGATTGAGACACTCCAGTTCCGGGATGACGAAGCGGCCGTCTTTGCGGATCAGCACATCGTCGAAGTAGATTTCACCGCCGCCCCACTCCGGGCGTTGAATGCACACCATGTCCCAGTGAACCGAGGATTTGTTCCCGTTGGAGGCCTCGTCATAGCATTGACCCGGAGTGAAATGAAAGCTTCCGTCAATTTTCTCGTCAAACAGGATGTCTTTCATCGGATTTTGAATATAGGGATTGACGCCAATCGCGAATTCACCGATATAACGCGCCCCCTCATCCGTATCCAGCACGTGGTTGATCCGCGCCGTATCGTTGGCCGTAGCTTCCACAATTTTTCCGTCGCGGAAAGTGAGGCGGACATGGTCATAGGTAAATCCGAGGTAAGGAGTAGGCGCATTGAACAAAATGGTTCCGTTGACGGAATTCTTCACCGGCGCGGTGAACACTTCCCCGTCCGGGATGTTTAGAAGGCCTGCGCATTTGACAGCAGGAATGTCTTTAATGGAAAAAGTCAAATCCGTTTCCGGTCCGGTGATGCGCACCTTGTCCGTGCGGTTCATCAGCGCAACGAGACTGTCCATGGCAGCATCCATCTTGCTGTAATCCAGATTGCAGACCTGGAAGTAGAAATCTTCGAAAGCGTCTGTGCTCATGTTGGCCAGTTGGGCCATGGAAGCGTTCGGATAGCGAAGGATGACCCACTTCGTCTCCGGAACGCGGATATCCATCACCGGCTGTTGCAGCAAGCGGGCGTACAGGTTCATTTTGTCCGCTGGCACGTCAGCCAGCTCGCTGATGTTGTTTCCGGCGCGAATCCCAATGTAGCAGTCCATCTGTTTCATGAAGGCCGTGTCGGAGGCACACATCAGGTTGAGTTGATCCTCTGAGGCTCCTTTCAGGATTTCCCGCAAGATTACCTGGTCAACCATCTGCACATACGGCTTGCCGCCGGCTTCATACACCTTGCGGACGATCGCGGCAACCAGTTCCTGCACTTCGCCGACTGCATGGATGAGTACGTTTTCTCCCGGCTGCACACGAGTGGAATACGTAACCAGGTTGTGGGCAAGCTGTTCCAACCGAGGGTCTTTCATTGCAAATCAACATCCCTTCTTTTATAAAACTTATGAAATATTCCGACTGATCCTACTCTGCATTTTCTACGACAAAAGCATTTTCGTCAATAAAAATATTTTTATTATTTGTGCCCAAAATGGCCGACCCTGCTGAATAGGTCGGCCTTTCCTTGTTTCATTCAGACTCCTGATTATTTGGAAAGCGGTCATCAATGGTTCCGACTTTGTACATGTCGCTTACCTGTTCGTGTGTATCTGCCAGCCCCTGTGACAGCTCCGAATTCGCTTCATAATCGGAAGAATCGTAGTTCTTGGTTGCCACCTCCGACTGAAATCGCGGCTTCGATTGATCTTGTTGTTCGGCCAACATTTTTTCCTCCCTCCTCGATCTTCGCTGATAGTTTTTACCCGCTCCTCTATTTTCAGCCAAAAAAACTCGCGCTTCACACTGTACCCTGTTGATGACTTAGGCCAAGGGCTGGTGTATGGAAGGCTGGTACATCTGTCCCATCATCGGTTGGTAGACTGGCAGTGTTCCTCCCTGCTGCTGCAGAAGCTGCTGTGTCTGTTGTTGGGTTTGCGCGTAGTTTTGCAGCCGCTTGTCAATATCCTGGCGCAGCGCTTTGCTGGGGATGTTGTACCAGCCCTGCTGCTTCATCAGATTGTAGGTTTGCTCCTGCAGCTGGAGCGTATCTTGCAGCAGCGTGGCAAACGTCTGCCGAACCATCTCGCAATTGGACTCCGTTACGGCAGTGGCGTATTCCTTGGCGACCCTTTTTTGATCGGCCAAAACAGCGAAAACCAAATCCTTTTCCGGCATGATCGGCGTGTGTGGTTGTGGATACATGATACTCCTCCTTTGCCTTTACTGCGGTTGTGTCGGCGCCATCTGAACGTGCTGCTGAAGGGTGTGCAGCAATTGCTGGTAATGCTTTTGGTGACGCTGCATCGCTTGTGTGAAATACTGATGTACTGCCTGGTTTTGTGTTTGGGCGGCTGCCGCCAGACACTGTTTTGACAACAGGTCTTCGTTGGACAAGGAGTCCGCAATGTATTCCAGTTCTTTGGTTGTTAACGGCTGCATATCGGGAAAATCCTCCTTTCCTGAATGATCTATAAGATTCCCCGATTTCCCGTGCATTATGAACAGAACATGTATAGACCGAACGAACCTTTTCCCTCATATTTCCATGAAGCTTCTTTCATTCTCCAACGTATACCATGTATAATGGACTCGGGAGCGTGACATGCTATGAATTTTGTCAATTCCATGGAACCTATTGTACAAGACTTGTTTGGGGAGTACGTCAAGAAATCTCCTCTAGCCTGCAGCTGTCCGCGATGTCAGATGGACGTCCTGGTAATCGCCTTAAACCGACTGCCATCCAGGTACGTGTCCAGTTTGCAGGGAGAGGTGTACATGAAGACACAGCTGCTTAATTCCCAGCTTCGCTCGGACGTCATGCGGGAACTGGCGTATGCAGCCCAGATCGTCGCGGATAATCCACATCACTAAAATGGAGACTTCGGCTATGGAACAGCGTCAAAAGAGTGCCAATTGGAAAACAGAACTGCAAGACTGGATCAAATCGTTTCTGATGATTGGCGGGCTGACCGCTTTTGTCTATGTTTTCATCATGGCCCCTTACGTGGTTGAGGGAAGATCAATGGAAACAACCTTGCATGATCAGGAGCGTGTAATCGTCAACAAGGCGATCTACTACCTCAGCAAACCGCAAAAGGGTGACATCGTTATTATTCACCCGACAGATGACGAGAACTGGATCAAGCGCGTCGTAGCCGTTGCAGGAGATACCGTAGAAGCGAAAAACGACCAGCTGTACGTCAACGGGCAGCTCGTCAATGAAGTGTACCTCACGCCAAACAAGCTGAAAGCATCTGCTGCCGGCGTCACCCTTACCCATGATTTCGGCCCGATCAAAGTGCCGGAAGACTCTGTTTTTGTCCTTGGCGACAACCGCAACCATAGTGCAGACAGCCGCGTTATCGGTCCTGTAAAGCTGGAACAGGTGGTGGGACGGGCAGAAGTCGTTTACTGGCCGCTCAATCAGATCCGTCTGCCCCGTTAAACGAATGCGCCAGTCCTCTCCTCTAACAGGTTCCCCTTTGAGGTGCAAAGTAGAGAATCGACAAAAAATGACGTTCAAACTGACAACGGTTTGGATGTCATTTTTCTTTTCCTATTTTACATGGCTGCTGTCACTTCCGTTTTTTCTCGTGTACGCCTTACTGAGATGGTTCTGATTCCCCCCATAAGAAAACCCACCCGACTTAAGCGATCGCTGGTGTCGGCTGGGGCCCCGAACACTTTTCTAGAGGCTGTATGGGATGTCCAAATTTAAAAATTCTTATACGTCAAAAAAACCGCTCATTTGCGAGCGGCTTTCTTGGATTGGGTCTGAGATACAGGTACAGCGTCCATAAAATACTCTTCAAGAGTAATCCCTCTGCTGGCAATTTCCTTTGCCACATTTTTCCCCACGTAGCGAATATGCCAGGGTTCATACGCATAACCCGTAATCGCTTCCTTGCCCCGCGGATAGCGAATGATAAACCCAAACTCGGCTGCGTGCTTGGCCAGCCATTTCCCTTCCACCGTGTTGGCAAACGGCTCTTCCAGCCGAGTCTTCTTGTCCCCCCCGGAGACGTCGATTGCCAATCCGGTTTGGTGCTCGCTTTTGCCGGATTGAGCACTGTAACGGGAAGCGTGCTCCGTCCCTTGTGTCTTGACGTACCCTGCGTACAACGCTTGCTGGGTCTGATACGAACGGTATCCGGACACGGCGTAGAGCTGCACGTTTTCCTGTTTTGCCCGGGCGAACATCTCTTCAAGCGCTTTTGCCGCTTCTACCCGGAGCAGTCGTTTTTCCGATTTGCCCGGAAACGTAAACGGCACGTTCGGCTCTACCAGATCGCCAGGGACATAATCGGCAGGCAAGGAGCGCTGCTTGTTCACCACGACGACCAGATCGGAGGGATTGGTGACAGTCGGGACTCCGTTTACCGTAGTGACGGTGTCCGCCAGGGACGGCTTCACCTTCACGGTTGCCTGCCTGCTTTGGCCCCCGAAATGAACCGTCACGGTTACGGCCTCTCCTGTGGCAGCTTCAGGGGAGACGGTAAGCTCCCCGTCTTCCGATATCGAGACGATTTCCGGGGATGACGATTTGTATGTTACGCCTTTTGCATACGGCAGCGGTTGCGTTGCCCCTGGAGGCAGTACCAGCGTAGGTGGTACGGTACCCAAATCCAGCTTGGGCATATCCGGATCAGGTGATGCCGGCTGAGTTTCTGCTGGAGGATTTTGCGGAGCAGGGTTCTGGGTTGTCTGAGCTGTTGCCGGGAGAAGCTTCTCCCATTGAGGATACTGGCACCCACCCAGGACGGCAACGGCAAGAACCGTCGGAATGATGCGTGTAAACTTGCGTTGTTTCTTCACGAAGAGAACCTCCCGTTTTCAACTGACCAGGGAATCTTGCTCTACCATATCACGTACATCTGGTCAAGAAAAGGCCAAATCGACCTGCTTTTTTTGGGAAAAACGAAAAAGCGCCGCCGTTTCGGGCAGTGCCTCGTCTTGTCTTTCGTCCCTCTCAATATAATACTGGGAAAACAAATTTCTTTCATGAATCCTCTCTATGCCCTAGGCTTTGAATGGCGGCCTTCTTTGTTGAACCCATTTCCTTACGATTACATGTAGTCTTTTCTGGCGATGCAACAAAAGCTTTTTTACTACGATACGATCCCGTTGAGATAAAAGGGAAGATGGAATTCTGCATTCCCACATCCCCTCTTTGCATGTATATGGATCACATACCATATTAGGAACGGCTTATACCCTAGAAACAAACGGTGTAAATACATACGAATTGATCATTCCAGAGTCCTCGCTTGACAGAGACTGGATTTTGCTGATGTAATAATTTGTATAACAATTCAGAAAAATGATGCAGCTTGAAGCACAACACTCAATCAGCAAGGGGGAGAGACTTGGGATGAGGAGAAATATTGCAAGGTTTGCATTGATCGGCCTTCTTACGCTGTCATTGGCGCTCGCCGGTTGTGGGAACACACAGCAGACACAGAGCACGTCGGAACAGTCAGGGAAGGCTCAGCAAACAGAGGAAAAAAACACCCAAAACGGTCTAAAACAACTTGTGATCGGACGCGGCGGCGATTCAGTGGGATTGGACCCGATTGCCAGAAATGACACAGAATCATTCAAGGTAACGAAAAACATTTTCGAAACGCTTGTGAACTACGAAGAAGAAAACACCAACGTGGTACCTGCTTTGGCAGAAAGCTGGGACGTGTCAGCAGACGGATTGACCTATACGTTTAAGCTTCGGCAAGGGGTAAAGTTTCATGACGGTACCGACTTTAACGCAGAGGCAGTCCAATTTAACTTTTATCGTTGGATGGACAAGGATCACCCGCTACATAACAAAGATGGTCTTCAATTTTACAGCGGTATGTTTTCCGGCTTCAAAGGGGACAAGGACCACGTAATCAAGTCCGTTGATGTAGTCGACCCGTATACGGTGAAGTTTTCGTTATACCGTCCGCTGGCGCCATTTATTCAAAATCTCGGAATGGCATGTTTTGCGATTGCTTCTCCAAAAGCATTAAAAGAAATGGGACCGGAAAAATTTGCTCAGAATCCGGTAGGCACTGGTCCATTCAAATTTGTTGAGTGGAAGCGTAACGACACGATCGTTCTTGAGAAAAATCAGGATTACTGGAACAAAGGTTACCCGAAGCTGGACAAGCTCGTGTTTAAGGTAATTCCGGAAAATACGGCACGTCTGACTGCCCTTGCTGCGGGGGAAATTGACCTGATGGACGGACTGAATCCGGACGATACACAAGTAGTTACAGATAACGCGGAATTGCAGCTGATCTTTCGTCCGTCGATGAACGTAGGTTACCTTGGATTCCACGTTGAGAAAGGACCGCTCAAACATCCAAAAGTACGCCAAGCGATTGCCCATGTGATCAACAAACCGGCTTTGATCGAAGCATTTTACGGCGGTTTGGGAGAGCCTGCCGTCAATCCGATGCCGCCTTCCCTCTGGGGATGGAATGGAAATATAAAAGACCGTGAATATAACCTGGAGAAAGCGAAGCAACTCTTGGCTGAAGCGGGCTATCCAAACGGATTTTCGATTCAATTTTTGGCCATGCCGGTACCGCGTCTGTATATGACAGAAGGCGTAAAAATTGCCGAGTCTATTCAACAAGAATTGAATAAAGTAGGGATTAAAGCTGAAATTGTGACGATGGAATGGGCCGCTTACCTGGATACGATTAAAAGAGGCGAACAGGAGATGTATCTCCTCGGCTGGACCGGTGAAAACGGAGACCCAGACAACTTCCTAAACACCTTGCTTGGTCACGGAAAAAGAACCCGTTGGGAAAACCAAGAGTTCCAAAAAATCTTGCTTCAGGCACAGTCGGCCACAGCGAAGGAAGAGCGTGAGAAGCTTTATTTGAAAGCGCAAGAAATCATCTTTAACGAAGTGCCGATGATTCCTCTTGCTCACTCTACACCTGCGCTTGCCGCAAAGAAGATCGTTAGTAACTTCAAACCGCATCCAACGGGGTCGGAAAGCCTGGAAAAAGTGGATATTCAGTAAAAAACAAGCCCCTTGGTGAACGATACCAGGGGGCAATCTTTCTATTTGATCATTTCTTATCTTTCCAACTCTATGTATTCCCTTAATAATTTCCACTCATTGTTTTCTTTTCGCCAAATCAGCATACCCTTAGCCTGATGTAATGTATGATTCAGCTCATTTGTTTCAGTCCCTATTACAACTACTTCCTCACCCTCTTTACGTTCAGAAATCGAAATGGGTTCAAAGCTTTTTTTGGCATCGTTGTATAGATGTAAAATATCCACTTTTGCTTTTAAAGGCATCATTCCAAGTATCTAAATACGTTTTCAGCACTTCCTGGATCGAATGCATCGTATTCACCCTGTTCTCATTTTATTGTGATTCCGTCACAGGCATCAACGTTGTCTTTTTACGTAATTTGCTTTCCCAGGTATCCCAGGTATAAACATCTGTTCTACGAATCGTTCCTCCAGGGATATCCACTTCATATAAAAAAATGTCTTTAGAACTTGCATCGTAGTAAAGGCGACATGCTTGCATATTGGGAAGTTCTTTTGTCACAAATTGGTCTACCTTATGAATTTGCCCCTGATCATACATGAATAACGAAATTTGCATGTAATCTGTATCATATACATGCAGGTCGTCCGGGCCGTGGTTTTCTTTTAGAACCGGGTATACGACGAGTAAGTATCTTTTTCCGTTAATACTATTGACCCAATAGTCAGTTACATGGCCCGGTCCGCTTTCTTGTAAATTCATTTTCACCACTGTATTATTTTTTTTCCCAAGTAAATAATAACGTTCTGGCAATCCTTGCCCCCAAGCGTTCATCAGATATAAGTCATCATCCAATTTCTTCGTTATGGATTCATGTTCTCCAACCATCTGTTCAAATTCACGTGGAATATAATTCTTGTCTTTAATATGAAGAATTTTATGATTTCCTTCCCACTCCAAGCTTGCACCTAAAGCATGGGCAATTGGATCGGCAGGAACGTAAACACTTCCGTTATAAATAATCGGTTTCATCTTCGTGTCCTCGTTATTAACCAATACTATTAGATTCGAGAGCTGTGCATAGATTTTTTTCGCAATCCCTTCTCCGTACACGCTGCCACCGAATGTTGTGCATGCAACAACTGAAATCAGAAAAACTTTTATTTTCTTCATGTTTTCCCTCTTTTTCTTTTGTTTTCCCTCTCAATCGTACCTGTTTTTCCATTTTATTTCAATGATTGGTCTGATTGGAAAATTTCCCGCGTTCAAAAAAATAAGCTGCCCAGAGGCAGCCTTTGCTTTCTCACCATCCCGTTTTTATCAATGTGATCGCCACAAACACTACCGAGACCATCGATGAAATGGATGTCATGAGAAACATCTTTTTATTTTGAAATCCGTCTTTTCATGATGAATCGTCTGTCTATATAGAAAGCTGCCAGCACTGCTAGTAAACTGAGCAAAAACGGGATGCCGAACGCTTCAAGGGAAAACGGCTTGCCTTCAAGTTTAAGATGACTGGCACGGTATTCGAGTCGTTTCGCACCGAATTTAGCGGTTAGAAGGTCCTCTTGCTTGGCTAAATCTTCAAGCGGAGCATCGAATATAAATCTGTCGGCTGAGTCTCTATGCAGGAATTCAGGCTCCACTTGACTGCCCCTTTCGTTCCACTGTTTTACACTCTCCGCAGCCAAAGATTTTGCCTCCGTGCCCGGAACAATCATTCTATCTAATTCCGGGGCATTCGACACTTGATATCTGGCGATCAGGTTCAGGTTATGTTTTGTAACGATGGGCGCATCCGATTCTGAAATGGTAAAGACCTTTGTCGTTCCGGAAACGGAATACGTGTCAAATATCGAAGCCAGTGCTCCGTCCTCCATACCGTTATACAGCAGCACGCCTGTCTGTTTCTTGTTCCACTGAAATGCTAAATTGAAATAACGAATTGCTTCGCTCCGATCCATATAATAAGGGTCGACCTTCGGATTTTTGACGAAGTGATAAGAAGGGTAATTCATTTGTTTCGCGATTTTTTCTGCCATGGGTTCGCCTAAGTGCTGTGAGATGACATAGAGAACGGCATCGATTCCTGATGTGAGACCTGCAGAGGATACCATATTCTTGTCGGCGATAACATACCGCTGATCTCTTATCCAGTTGGTATCAGGATATTGCTTTTTCACCCGATCGAATACTTCCCAGTGTAAGGTTGATGATTTCCCTTTTAATAAACCGGTATCGGCCAGATTCTCTGCTCCAGCGCAAATGCTCAATAAGTTGGTTTTGGAATGTTTTTGTATCCATTCTCGGACGGGGTGATACTTTTTTTCGTCAACCATGGGCATGAAAGGGATCACGATCAGGTCGGGACTTTTCCCTAATAATTGATCCATCTCTTCAAATGAATAGTGTGGAACCAGATCGAGACCGCCCGTTAATGTCGTAACATTGTTGTCCGGGGCAACGGCATAAACATTGTAGGCCTCTGTCATCGCGAACATTTCGTACGGAATCATAAAATCAAATACCTCTGTGGTTGGGTTCCCTAATACGACCGCTACTGTAGGTTTATTCGGATTATGTTCGGGTACTTTCACTCCTTGTAAAGAAGGAATTGGTGTATCGCGAACTCCGAACCAATGACCTTTTTGTGATTGTACAAACCCGAACGCTGCGACCCCTCCCACAAACACTACGAAACTCAATACATACACAACGAAGCGTAACCATAATCTCTCCATCTGATTTTCCTCCTTAAAATTTTCCAAGTTAACTTGCCCTAGGGTTACTTTAAGCCAGCTTTGTGAACTCAATATGAACGGAAACAAACCATTGAAGAAAAAGAAAAACCGCCTAGAGGCGGCTTTACTCTGGTTCTATTGTCAAATTTGGAATACTTGAATCAGCGTGGCAATGCAACCGTAAAAATGGAGCCTGTTCCGGGGCGTCCGGATACCTGGATATCACCGTTATGAATATCGACGATTTGTTTGACGATTGACAGGCCAAGACCGTTCCCCTTAACGGAACGATCACGAGCTTTGTCAACTTTATGAAACGGCTTAAAAATATCGGCACGTTCTTCTTCCGGAATCCCGATGCCGTTATCCGTTATGGAGACGATGATCTGATTCCCTTTCATCACAGCTTCGATCAGAATCTTACCGTGCTCTGGAGTGAATTTGATGCTATTGCTAAGTAAATTGGTCCACACCTGATAGAGTTGGTCTTCATCCCCTTGAATGGGAATTGCCTCAAGCTGAACCTCGATTTCGATGTTTTTCGCCGTCCATTGAGGCTCCAGCGCAATTACGACTCTTCGCAGCTGCTCATCCAGTCGATACGTACTGACCTTCAACGGCTGCTGCTGATGCTGCAAATAAGACAGCCGAAGCAGATTTTGGCTTAACCGGGACAACCTCTCGCTCTCCTCTTCGATGATGGTTAGATAGCGGAGGCGGCTTTCCTCGCTTATTTTCTTCTGCTTTAACGCTTTGGTAAAGCCTGAAATGGAAGTTAACGGTGATTGTATCTCATGGGAGACGTTGGCAACGAAATCTTGCCGCATGCGATCCAGCTTGGATAGCTCTTTCGCCATTTCGTTAAAGCTAACGGTTAATTGACCAATCTCGTCCTTTCGTTTGGTTTGTAGCTCAAAATCGAATTTTCCTTTTGCCATACTCTTGGTTGCAGCCGTCAAACGAAGGATCGGGTTTACAATATAACGGGCAGCAACAATAATCAGCAAGCTGCCGAAAAACAGAATGATGAGATACATGACATGAATGGAATTCATAATTTCTGCCTCGATTGGATTCTTCTCCACCGTCAGAAATAACGCATAAGGCTGCCCATTCACCTGAAAGGGTACCCCGGCAATGGGAAAATAGTTCTCTTTGATAATGATATTACTAACTGTACTACCGGCGAGAACGCGCTCAATATAACCGTGTTCAAGACGAAGGAACTCCTTTTTTTCGACAAGGAGGGGCTTCCCTTCCTGATTGTAAAGTTGGAGGAGGTTACCGGAAATACCGGAGAAGTTTTGCATAAACGGTATCAAATCAGCGGAAGGTGTTGACTCATAGGCTTGTATGATCTTCTTGCTGTTCATGAGTTGAATTTCCGCTATCAAACTTTGAATTCGGTTTTGATACATGAGGCTGGAAACAATAAACGCGGTGAACAGGCTCAACATCACAATGCCGACAAATATGATGACAACGCGGGTATAGAGCGACTTAATCCTGGTCCACCTCCAACCGATAACCGAGGCCGCGGATGGTCACGATGCGGAAATCAGACTCAAATTCGGCAAACCGTTCCCTGAGCCGCTTGATGTGAACATCCACGGTCCGCTCATCCCCTTCATAATCCATGCCCCAGATATGCGTAATGAGATTGTCCCGTGTAAACAACTGCCCGGGATTGCTGCCCAGTTTGTACAGCAGTTCGAATTCTTTCATGGGAAGTGTGATCGTTTTCCCGTTTTTGAAAATAACGTGATAACTCTTGCGGTCTAATGTAATGTCTCCAAGCTTTACCATGCTGGAAGTGGAGATCCGATACCGCTTAAGCAAAGCCTTCACCCGAAGAACCAGCTCCACCGGGTCGAACGGCTTCACCAAGTAATCATCCGTACCAAGCTTAAACCCTTTGATTCGGTCCCCTGCCTCCCCCTTCGCGGTGATCATCAATATTGGCATATCCCCGAATTCACGGAGATTCTCGCACAGAACCCAGCCATCCATTTTCGGCATCATAATGTCCAGAATCACCAGATCAACGGTATGATTCTCCGCGTATTCCAACGCATCCGCTCCGTTCGATTTCTCGACGATGTCAAACCCTTCATCTTCCAGATACAAACGTACCAACTCACGGATGTGAGCTTCATCATCCACCACTAATATCTTTGGCAAATGGTATTCTCTCCTTTTGTTTTTACTGCAGAAGGAAGCGCCCTTACAATCGTTGTTTTTCCACTATTGATCCCCGATCGTTGAACCAAGCCTTTTTTTCATAAGAGAGGCAATTTTCAGGGTATTTTCGCCAGGTATTTGTTCCAATCGCTGAATGATCCTCTCTTGTCGCTCGATCGGGTGGTTTTGACTCAACTTTGCCTTGGCTTCGATTTTATTCATGATGATTTTGAATCCTACGATTCCCTTTGCCAAACCTTCAATAAAACCAGGTTCTACTTGGTCTAATTTATAGGTACTGTTTGGTGCCTCATATTTTAAAACCATTTCCCTTAAGGAATTCATCAATTCTTGTTCATCGTCTACCATCTCAACCTGTCCGTATACATGAACCGCTGCATAATTCCATGTTGGGACGGCTGTATGTGTCTCATACCACGAGGGTGAAATATAGCAGTGGGGACCGTGGAAAATCGCTAGAACATCCTGGTTTTTGATATCCTTCCATTGAGGATTGGGACGTGCAAAATGTCCGTATAAGCATTTTTTATCCTGATCCAGAATCAAAGGCAGATGAGTAGCGAATGGAATTCCATTCTGTTGAGAAACCAATGTTGCAAAACTATTTTTCACCATCATGTCATAAGCGATCTCTTCATCGTGTATTTGAAAATGCGAAGGAATGTACATGGTATCTTTCTCCTGTTTTCGATGATATCTCCTAAAGTATATCATAATTTTTCCAGTTCCGATCCAAAGATCAATTTGCATGATTTTCCTATTGAAAGTCAAAGAAGGTCAAACTATAATGATATCAGCGAAAGGTCAAAGAAGGTCAAAAAGTCGTTGACTGTAAAGGAGGTAAGAATCATGCTTTGCCAACATTGCAAGGAAAAAAACGCAAATGTGTTCTTGAATATCCAACGAAATAATAAAGTTCAAAAAGTATTTCTGTGCCAGGATTGTTATGCAAAAACAGGAAATACCATCGGGGGAAGCATGAACTTTCATTCCTTCTCTCCCTTCTCTGGATTGGATGAATTCTTCAAAGGTTTTACCATGTCTTCCAGCCAATCCCCTGCACCTGAACGGGGTGGAATCTTGGACGGTGTAGGACGCAATGTAAGCGAAGCGGCCAAAGCAGGACTCATTGATCCTGTGATTGGGCGTGATAAAGAAATTGAGCGTGTCATTGAAATCCTGAACCGTCGAACCAAAAACAACCCTGTGCTGATCGGTGAACCGGGGGTAGGTAAAACGGCTATTGCGGAAGGATTGGCCCTGCGAATTGCAGAGGGACAGGTTCCTTCCAAACTGCGTAAAAAAATCGTATATGCACTCGATGTGGCCTCTCTTGTTGCAGGTACAGGGATTCGCGGGCAATTTGAAGAAAAAATGAAGCAAATAATAGCTGAACTGCAAAAACGGAAGAACGTGATCCTGTTCGTGGATGAAATTCATCTTCTCGTAGGTGCAGGATCCGCCGAAGGCTCCATGGATGCAGGAAACATTTTAAAACCCGCATTGGCTCGCGGAGAACTGCAAATCATTGGGGCAACCACCTTGAAAGAATATCGCATGATTGAAAAAGACGCTGCCTTGGAACGCCGATTCCAACCTGTTATGGTGAAAGAACCGACCGTGGAAGAAGCAATCGAAATTCTCCAGGGTATCCGTCCCAAATATGAATCGTACCACCAAGTATCTTATTCGGATGATGTCATTCGCGCCTGTGTCGAATACTCTCACCGTTACATTCAAGATCGCTTTCTGCCGGACAAGGCGATTGATCTTCTGGATGAAGCAGGTTCCAAGATCAATCTGCGTTCTTCCGGTCAAGGTGCAGAAGAGCTGCATGCTCGCCTGGAACAAATACGTCAGGAGAAGAAAACCGCTACCGAAAAAGAGGATTATGAACGCGCAGCCAAGCTTCGTGATGAAGAAAACCGTATTTTTGAACAGCTCGACCAAATGGACAAAGCTGAAAAACGTACACATGTCACGGTTGAGGACATTCAGGAAATCATTGAAAGCAAAACCGGTATTCCCGTAAAGAAACTGCAACGTGATGAGCAGGCGAAAATGAAAAACCTGGCCGATCATTTGGAGGCGAAAGTGATTGGTCAATCCCATGCAGTCCGTCAGGTAGCCAAAGCCATCCGTCGCAGTCGCGCAGGATTGAGACCGAAAAACAGACCGATTGCCTCCTTCTTGTTTGTCGGCCCAACCGGGGTAGGGAAGACCGAATTAACGAAGGCTCTCGCAGAAGAGTTGTTCGGAACCAAAGATTCCATGATTCGTTTAGACATGAGTGAGTATATGGAGAAACATTCCGTTTCCAAATTAATTGGTTCTCCTCCGGGATACGTCGGTCATGAGGAAGCGGGTCAATTGACAGAACGTGTGCGCAGAAACCCGTACAGCATCATCCTTTTGGATGAGATTGAAAAAGCACATCCTGACGTTCAAAACATGTTCCTGCAAATCCTTGAAGACGGACGCCTCACCGACAGCCAGGGCCGCACGGTAAACTTTAAGGATACCGTCATTATTGCAACAAGCAACGCAGGTGCGACCGAAAAGAAAATCACGGTAGGATTTGGAGCCGGAGAACCCCAAACGTCAACCGTGATGGACTCACTCACTTCCTACTTTAAACCTGAATTCCTTAATCGATTTGACGCGATCATTCCGTTCAACCACTTAACCAAAAATGACCTTGTGCGGATTGTGGATGTCATGCTGCAGGACATGATGGCTGCTCTAAAAGAACAAGGAATGGACGTAACCGTTTCTGAGCAAGCCAAAGCGAAGCTGGTTGGTTTGGGTTACAGCCCTTCCTTCGGAGCACGCCCATTGCGCCGGGTGATCCAACAATATGTAGAGGATGGCATTGCCGATCTCCTTATGGAAGAAGAGGATGTAAAGCAAATTTTGGTCGATGTCGAACACGATGAAATCAAAGTGTGGAAGAAAGCATAAGAATGAAAGAGTAACCTCCAGCTTCATGCGCGGGAGGTTACTCTTTTTCTTGTTACGGTTTTACCAGCAATACCGCTTTCTCTTTCTCATCCCATGCGACCGAATACCCCAGCGCTTCCGCTACCTTTTTCACCGGCAGGAAACGAGTTCCCTGCATCGGAACCGCGTATTGCTGGAAGTCGGCCGCTTCGCCGTTCAAACCCAGCAGCAGCTTATCTGCCTGGATATAGGCGGTTCCGTTTTGCAGTGCCACCTGCGCGGCGGTGTACGGGAACGAGTTGCCGTTTACTTTCAGGGTAAACGCTCCCTTTTTTGCAGGATGTTCCGGCTCCGGTTTCGCCGAGATGTAGTCTACCGCGTCCACTCCCATCACTGTGCCTTCCCGCGTATTGTCCGCTCCTCCGTACATGCCGCCCGTCTCGAAGTCGTAGATGACTGCCTGCACGTTGCCGATGTTTGCCGGATTTTCTTCAAACACATGACCTTTGGCCATCAGCTTCAGGATCACGTCCTGATCGATCCCCGCTTCCCAACGGACGGTGGGGTAGCTGCTTGAGAAAATGCGCGGTGCCAGGATGGCTTCCTGTATCGTCATGTTGTGTTCAATCACATTCAGTATCGTTTGCGAGACGGAGGCGATAATCGTGGAACCACCCGGCGAACCTACCGCCATGAACGGTTTGCCGTCCTTCAAGACGATGGTAGGCGTCATGCTGCTGCGCGGCCGTTTTCCTGGTTCTGCCTGGTTCACACCGCCCGGCGTCGCATCGAAATCAGTCAGCTCGTTGTTCAGCATGAACCCGTACCCAGGCACCATGATGCCGCTTCCGAATATGTCTTCAATCGTCGTGGTGTAGGAGACGAGATTGCCCCATTTGTCCATGACGGAGAAGTGTGTCGTGTACTGTGCCGGGTTGGTTTCCTTTATACTGAGCGCAGCGGTCGGCTTGTTTCCTTCGAATTTCCATGGATCCCCCGCAACGACCTTGTCGTTTGCCTTGTCGGGCTGGATCAGCGCTCGCCGTTCCTTGATGTATTCGTCGTGGATCAGGCCCTTTTTGGGGACCGGATTGAAATCCTCATCCGCCATGTAGGCGGCGCGGTCGGCGTAGGCAAGATGGTTGGCCTCAATCAGATTGTGGAGATACTCTGCAGAGTTGAGCCCTGCCTTTTTGTTGTCAAAGCCCTCCATCAGCTTGAGGATCTGAAGCAGGGTGAGTCCGCCGGAGCTTGGCGGCGGCATGGAGACGATTTCGTACCCGCGAAAAGTCTCTCTGACCGGCTCCCTCTCCTTCACTTCGTAACGCTTCAAATCCTCCATCGTCATGGACCCGCCGGTTCTCTGCACTTCCTTGACGAGCGCTTCTCCGATCTCCCCTTTGTAGAAGGCATCCGTTCCCTTTTCCTTGATCAGCTTGAAGGTGTTGGCCAGGTCGGGTTGAACCAGAAGATCCCCTTCTTGTAATGGCTTGCCATCGGGCACGAACACCCCTGCTGCTGTTCCGTGCTTTTGCAACTTGTCTGTCTGATCTCGTATGTACTCGGCGGTTATCCAGTTTACCCGCACGCCTTTCTCCGCAAGCTCAATCGCCGGATCAATCACCTCGGACAGTTTCATCGTTCCGTACTTTTTCAGTGCAGTCTCCACCCCAAGGAGCGTGCCTGGCACCCCTACCGCCTTGCCGTTGGTATGCCGGTCATAGAACGGTACCGGTTTGCCGTCCGAGTCCAGAAACATCCGGGCATCTGCTTTTTCGGGAGCCATCTCCCTGCTGTCAATAACGGTGATTTTGTCCTGATCCTTGCGATAGATCATCATAAAGCCGCCGCCCCCGATTCCCGACATCATCGGTTCGACGACGTTTAATGCCAGCTGGATGCCCGCCGCGGCATCAACTGCATTGCCCCCTTTCTCCAGGATCTGTTTTCCCACCTGTGCCGCTGCCGGATGGGCTGCGGCCACAATCCCCTGTGTTGCCCCCTTTGTGTCTGTCGGTACGCCCGGCACAGCTGCCTGTACCGGTGCTGCCAGTGAAAGCAGGGTAAGCACGGTAACAGCCAGTGACTTTGCTTTTTTCATGCGATCTCTCCTTTTTCCATTATCGTTTTATAAAATTATTATAATTTTGAATTTTCTAACAGGTCAACGCGGAAAAGGTAGGATAGACCTATAGGACAAAAGACACCCGCCAAAAAGGAAAAAAGCGTCCAAGCACCGCTTGAACGCTTCTCGTCTATTCGTTTATCGCTTGGCGACGACGATCAGGTATACCAGGCCGTCCTCGTTGGTCCACAAATCAACCTCATCGGTGGTCTTCACATCGTCTTCATCCATGTCAGACCCGTCGTAGTATTTCACTTTCGCATCCTTTGCCAGCTTGAGGCTGGTGGAAACATTCGTGAAGAATACGTACTTGTCTCCGTTGACACGGGACTCGATGCCTTTGAATTCCACGTTCTCTTCTGCTTTTTTCCCTTCGACGGCTACAGCGGTCACCGCTCCGTCGCGATCGAGCGTCAGTGTCACCAGTTCAAACTGATCAACGCCGTCAACTACATCCTCATCTTCAACCTCATACGTTTTGCCGTCTACTTTCAGCTCTGCGGAGGTTACCGCACCGTTCTCGTCTACCACCTCTACAGCGTCGACTACACCGCTAATCGTTTTGGGAGCACCGGTTACGGCTTTTACTTTGCCGTCGTTGTTCAGAACGAGCGTGTACTCCTTGTCATTGGTTTCTGCGTCAGCGTCAATGGATACGCCGGAGAGCAGTTCATACTCTTTGCCGTTTACGGTAATCGTGTTACCGTCCTTGTCGGTTACATACCCTTTTACCGTCTGCTTTACCGCGACAAGCTCCACGATGTCGTTTGTGCCCACGTTGTACTTCCAGGTTGTGATCCGGTAGTCGTTCAGCTGATCAGCCTTAATGGCAGTAGCCGATACACTTTCTCCATCAATGGTAAGCTTGGCGTTGGCCAACAGGTCGTACACTTTTCCGTCCACTTTGATCGTAGCCAGCGTTGCCGGGTTGCCTGCCGCGTACGCGGTAGTATCGTCAACCAGCTTGTTTGCGGCGACACCGGTTCCCTGTTCCACCTTGATCAGGTTGCCTTCTTCGTCAAACGTGAGAATCGCCACCATGTCGTCGGTCAGCTCGTCCAGCTCGGAAACTTCCTCTTCATCGACATACAGTTCCGTATCCTCGAGTACCTCGTACTCGGAGTTGCCAAAGCTGATCGTGTTGTCATCCGTATCGATCTTAATCTCCGCGGTGATGCTCAGCTTGGTGAATTCCACAGCAGCTACTTTTCCGTTCACGTCAAGGGTCAGCTCGACGAGGTCGCCTTTTGCAATGTCAGCGAACGCAGCTTCCTTTGCATCTGCCTGCGGATGGGATTTGCCGGTAATTTCGGCGTTGGATGCCAGTTGATAAGTGGTGCCGTTCACCTTGATCTCTTTTTTCGCATTGGTGCCGCTTACGGTAGAGATTTTTTCCACGATTCCCGTTGCTTCGTTTTTCGTGATGGTAATGGACGTCACTTTGCCGTCTTCCCCGATCACGGCGACAAACTTCTGTCCGATGTGGGAACGGGATACGTTTACGCCGTTCTCTACTTCCAGAACGACTTCTTTTCCGTCAACCGTCGCCTTGAACTTCTTCTCATCCCCTACTGCTGTCGTGAAGTTCAGTCCTGTTTTGATAACTCCTTCCACGATGTTGGCATCGGCGGTGACTACGTTCAGGAAGGCGATCTTGCCGTTCTTCACTACGTATTCCACTTCGGCTCCCGCCACGATGCTGCCAAAGACCTGTGCGGTGTCCGCAATCACGACTTCTTCTGTCTGACCAATCAGCTTCAATTTTTTCGCGGATTTGTCATAGGAAGCGACAGCCCCTTTCACAACCGGCAGTCGCTTGTGGGTTCCGTCAGCGTTGCCGTCCTTGTCATAGAAAGCCCCGTTGGCATACACTGGCGTTTCCATGAATTTATCGGTGAACTTGGCCACGACGTCCCGCTTCGCCGCTGCAGTCGGCACCTCTGCTGCGTCATAAATGCCCGCTTTGTTCGCTTCCAGCAGGTATGGATGGTACCATTGACCCGTGGTTGACGGCGTTACGCCGATCTTCAATCCCTGGACGTATACGGTGAGGGCTTCTGCTACCTTCACGTTGTTGTTCGGTTTGAACGTCCCGTCCGGATATCCTTTGATGATACCCTGGGACACGGCCAGATTTATGTATCCTGTCGCCCAGTGACCGGCTGGAATGTCTTTAAACACAGTGGTTCCTTGCAGGAGCTTGGCCTGTTCTTCGGTATACCCCATCGCCAGCACGGCAATTTTCGCAAACTCGGCGCGGGTTACTTCCTTGTCCGGCTTGAACGTGCCATCCGTGTAGCCTTTTAGCACGCCGGCATAGTTGAGCTTCAAAATGGCATTTTTATGGGCATTTTGGGCAATATCGGACAAAGGAAGGTTGCTTGCTGCCAAGCCCATGCTCGGCACGGCCAGCATACCAGCCAGCACAGTCCCCGCCAGCGCTTTTTTCATCGTTTTGGAAGACAGTGTTTGGAATTGTTTCAAGTTGATCCCTCCGATTCACATTTGCTGTCTTTTCAGGTAAGAGCCTGTGCTCAGAATACTACGCCAGTTCAGCCAACCTGTCATTGTACAAATCTTGGACGGATTGGTTCGATTTTGCCAGATGGTCGGCTTTTTGCACTTGCGCAGCGTAATTATGGACGGACATCCATGTCGAAAGGTTGCAGAAAAAGAAAAAAAATGGCGAAAGAACCTGTTTGGGAAATACTATCTTCAAAAGGGGGAATTTTTTTGAGCGAGAACAAGAAACATGAAATGCCCGATTTTGCCCAGCTGAACGACCGAATCATTGCCGAACCTCCGGCGGGTCCGCTGATCGGCATCCGCACCAATCTGGACAAGCCTGCCGATCAAATGGATACGAAAAGCCGCCAAAACGCGGGCGGCTGAATCAACTTTTCTGGTTTCGGGCTGCAAAGGCCTTACGATATGAATCGGCTAATTCCGATAAGGATCCACGTACGGATCGTACAGCCAGCGGAACAGCGTGCCAGCGCACAGCGCTTCCGGCAGCGGAAACTGGTCGATAAACGGATCGGGCGGATACGGTTTTACCGGAGGCAGGTTGATCGGCGGATAGCCATGGCGGTAGTAGCCGGGCGGAGGCGGGGGCGGAGGGGGCAGCATACCACCCGGTGGCGGAGGCGGGGGCGGAGGTAAGTAGCCGCCGGTAGGTCCCATGCCGCTGTTTCCGTATCCGCTGATGTTATACCCGTAGCTTTGGTTGTCGCTGAAGTAAGAGCTGGTCAACTTCTATCTCCTCCTAGAAGAATTTCTTCGTGTTGCATTGTTCTTCCACGATGTAGAGTGCTTCGCGGAACCGCTGGGAGTGCACGATTTCCCGCTGCCGCAGGAACTTCAAGACTTCAATCACGTCCGGGTCATCCGTCAGATTGATCAGCCACTGGTAGGTTGCCCGCGCTTTTTCTTCGGCGGCGATGTCTTCGCACAAATCGGCGATCGGGTCCCCTTTTGCCTGGATGTAGGCGGCCGTCCACGGATTCCCGCTGGCATCCGTATAGAACAGCGCCTTGTCGTGATCAGCGTAATGGGCTCCCAGTCCGGCGCACCGCATCTGCTCCGGCGTGGCGTCCTTTATCAGTTTGTAAACGAGGGTGGCAATTACCTCCAGGTGTCCCAGTTCTTCGGTACCGATATCAGTCAACAGCGCTTTCGCCCGTTCATTGGGCATGGTGTAGCGCTGGTTCAAATAGCGCAGTGCTGCCGACAATTCGCCGTCAGGCCCGCCGTATTGGGTGATCAGGAATTTGGCCATCTGCAGGTCTGGTTTGCTGACGCGAACGGGAATCTCCAATTTTTTTTCATAAATCCACATGGTTGTTCACCTCAATACTCGATTTCCCACGGCCACGGCGTTGTGCTCCATGCCCAGCGGGTGGGCGACGGCGAAAAGCCGAACTGCAACAAGGGACCGTACTTTATTTCGAAATCGCGCTTCAGGCACATCAGCTCTTCCGACAAGCAGTTGTACTGATGGATGGCGCGTTGGTCATCCGGGTTCATGTTCAAATAAAATTGCAGCTCGATGAGAGCGAATTGTACCTGTTGCAGTTTGGTAAGCGTATCACATTGCTCCATGAGTCTCCTCCTCCACGGTTTTTCCCTCGCTTACACGGTATGCAACTAGGCATTTGTCCGTTCAGAAAAAATGAAAAAAACCCGTTCCCGGTTATGTGGGAAGGGCTTTCGTTTGTTTGGTGTGGGATGGATGTGGCATTACGCCATCGCTGTTTTGTCTTTGCTTTTCGTCAAAATGTGGTGGCCGACGGGAAGACCCCGCTGCTCCAATTCTTCCGCTGTTAGAATGTTAAACGTCTCACTTTTGCACGGCATCGGCATGAGTCCGCCCAGCGGGCTCATCACCCGTCCGTTCGTATCCGTTTCGATGACCACGTACAGTCCCTTGCTCTCGAGCTGTTGTAGAAATTCCGCCCATCGCTTGGCGGTCATCTGCTCCGTGTGCTTGGTGAGAATGACACCCATTTCCTGTGCTAACATGTACAAACCCCTTTTGTTATACGCCTCAAGTATGATCGTGTAAGATATCCTAACGATACAGCGAAACATCCCTTCGTGGCAAAAAGCATTTCCTGCGAAAAAAGGTGAAAAACAGCTCATTTTTCTTCCTTTTTTGTTTCAGGAACGACGCTTCTCCATCGCATGTGTCTTTTTCACCCTGACACGTTGTTTTTTGCGGCTTGCCTTTTTAGGGATCGCCCGTTTTTACGGGTCCCGTCCGGCGCAGCATTCGTTTCAGCCAGGTGGGTGTCAGCGGTAGGTGATGGCCTGCCTGCCCAGCGCTTCCCAGCTTTTCCGCAGGGCTGTATGTTTGACCCGCTGCTGCTTGGCTCCCGTTAACGGATTGTTGACATAGGCGTGGCTCTCATCGTAGCCGACCAGGAGAACGACGTGCTCGTCAAAAGGGGCGACGATTTTTTGACCGTCCTTCCGCCAGCTTTCCCACTCCGTCGGCAGCGCAAAGTCGCCTGTCGCCCAGACAACGACGGGGCGACCCTTGGCAATGCTGTCCAGCATGGCTTCGTACGGTTTGCCTGTCAAGTTGACGGCCCGTTCTCCCACATAGCGCCGCAGCAGTTCCTCCAGCGGCTTGTTGTAGACGGCAAAACCCTTTCGTTTTCCGGTCATGTCACCGACAAAACCTTTATTGGGGTCGCCCCATTCCTTGATGTCGCCGCTCTTCTGCACAAGCGGCTCGGGATCCTTTTTGACCTGCCGGGCCAACGCCATCTTGTCTACCTCGTGGCCCACATAGCGAAGCAGCATGGCCAGGCTTGTCACCTCACAGCCATTTTTCAATTCCGGTTTCTGGCTGATGATGGGCACATTGAGCATCGCTTTGGCCGGCCTTGGTTTGACTGCCGGTTCTATAGGAGGCCGCTTCATCTCAGGGGATTTGGTCTCGTTTTGGATGTTCATTTGAGGCGGAGGTTCCTGAGCCTGGGGGGCAGCACATCCGGCCAGCAGGGCAGCCGCCGTTGCGATCGCGATCGGCCATTCTGGGGTCATAGAGGTCTCTCCTTCCTTTTCCCCACAGGGTTCCCTGGCGGTCGGCGGCTCATGTGCCCCGTTATCAGGAGGTTGCTCCCATCTGTACGTGCAACAGGCGGTCAAAAGGGATCCACACGGCCTCCTCCCCGGCTTTCAGCTTGATTCGCCGACTTGCCTGGTCGACGTGAACGACGCAGCCGACACGACGCTTGGGGCTCTGCCCGTCGTAGTACGTAACGGCCACTCCGCTTCCCGATTGAAAGGCTCGCCAAACCTCCTCGCTTAACGCCGCCTGCTGCTCCTCGTCAAGCTCGGGCGGAATGTAGCGCCGCTCCTCCGCTTTGATCCGGATATACGTCTCGCGGTGTTCCGGCAGCACGAAGCGGCTGGCGACAAACAGGTTTTCTTTTTTGGAGACGGTTTTCTCCCTCATGTTCTTCTCTCCTCCTGGTTGATCCACAAGCGAACGCGCTCCTGGCATTCCGCCCGCAGCACTTCAACGGAATAAACCGCTTCCCGCAGGTAGCCCCGCCAACGATACTGCACGATGTAGACGCCGCCGTGCTTGCGGCTTGTGAGCAGGTGACAGCCCTGCTCGCGGAGCGTCCGCCGCAGCTGGTAGTGACGCCGTTCCGCCCAGCGGGACAGCTCCTCCAACAGCAGGTGATACGACAGCTTCAACGGCACACGCCGGAGCATTGCCAGGTCGATCATCGCCGCCCGAAACAGCAGGCCGAACAGCACGCACTCGCGAACCATCTCCTGCCCCTCGCCGGCTACTTGTGCCGCTGCTTCCGGGCCGCTCACTTATAGTGCCCCCCGATTTTCCGGGCGCGTTCGCGGGCCTGCCCCGCCCCCAGCAGGGAGACCGCCCGCAGAATCGCATCGTTGCCGTAGCGGGCGCGAATGCCGTCCATCGCATAAGCAAGCGAGCGCTGCTTCTCCGTGTCGGCAAACAGGTTGAGCTGCACGACGTTGTCCGGCTGCAGCTGGCCCAGATGAACGCCCACGCTGCGCACAGGGGTCTCCTTCCAGTGACGGTCAAACAGGCGGCAGGCCGCTTCGTACAACGTGATCGCGTCGTTGGTCGCCTCTCCCAGCTTCAGCTGCCGCCAAAACCCGTGCGACGCGTCAAAATCAGCACCGCGGCAGCCGACAGAAACCACAGAGCCCATCAGCTGTTTGTGACGGGCTCGCCGGCACACCTCCTCGCTCAGCTCCAGCAGGACCACCTTGATGTCGGCGGCGGTGTGGTAGTCACGAGGCAGCGTCATGTGGTGACCGATTCCCTTTTGCGTATCGTGCGTGTGCAGGGAAACCGGCGAATCGTCGAGGCCGTGTGCCGTTCGCCACAGCACCTCCCCGTTGATCCCCCAGCGGCGGATCAGAAGCGCAGGAGACAGGTTGGCCAGCTGCCCGATCTGGTAAATTCCCATCCGGTGAAAGTGGCGTTTCATGCGCGAGCCGACCCCGAACAGCTTTTCAATCGGCAGCTTCCACAGCGTCTGTGCCAGCTCTTCCTTTTTCAGCCAGAAGATGCCCTCCTCCCGTTTTTTGGCGAAGTTGTCACACGCCATTTTGGCCAGCACCTTGTTCTCCCCGATGCCGATCCGGCAATGGATCCCCGTTTCCAGCCAGACGCGCCGGCGAATCTCCCGGGCGATCGTCCACGCGTCGCCAAACAGACCCACACTGCCTGTCACGTCGAGAAATTGTTCGTCAATGGAATACGGCTCTACCAGATCGGTAAACGCCTCAAAAATCCGGGTAATTTGCAGCGAAATGTCAATATAAGTCTCCATGCGCGGACGTACGACCACGAGATGGCGGCACTTCTGCTGAGCCTGCCACAGCGCTTCCGCCGTCGTCACGCCATATGACTTGGCAATCGGACAAGCGGCCAGCACCACCCCGCTCCGCCGCTCCGGATCACCGGCTACCACGATCGGCTTGTTGCGAATCTCCGGATTGGCAGCTTTTTCAATGCTGGCATAAAAGCTCTGCATGTCGGCAAGAAAGACGATCCGCTTGCTTGTCATGCCTACTCCTCCTAGATCAAGATCGCTTTTGGGCTCCCGAAAAGTATTCGGAATAAACTTCAGAGCAATACGTCACTTTTTGGGATTAAGAACGTTTGTTCTTGTTTTTAGTATAGCAAACACACGTTCGCTTTTATACCCTTTCCGTTCGAAAAAAGGCTGGAAAATTTTTAAAGCCCTGTCTATGATGAGGACATCCACAGGAACAAAAGGGAGGAGATCCGGGTTATTGATTCGCCACGGCTTGGAGGTTTTTTTGAAACGGAACCTCTCTTCAAACGTCACATCTGGTAGATACCGGAAAACCGAGGAGATGGATGATATGAACCGCTGGCTTGCGTTGCTCTGCTTCACCTTCATCATGAGTGCTGTTGCCTGTACCCCACCTTCGGAGAAGACTGCTCCCCCTTCACCTGCACCGTCTCCTCAACCTGAGCCCGTTCCGCCGAAGCCCCCTGCGGACTTAGAAGAGCTTCCGTTTGACTACGGGGTGCTTCAGGAAGACGTACGCATTCAGCTGGACAGTGCGCCTCGCCTGCATTCTCCGGTCAATACCGTGGTCACTCCGGAACCGCAGGCATTCACGCTGTATTTTCGGGAAGCGATGAATCGGCCCTCGGTGGAAGAGGCTCTGCGGAAACGTGCCGAAGAAGTGCAAGAGGAGTGGCAGGGTTCAATCCTGCCCGCGTTTTCATTCCGCTGGGCAAGCGATCGCCAGCTGCGTCTGTTGGTCACGGTCCCCCCAGGAGAAGAGCCTGATCATGGAGGACGCAGGTACCTGCTTGACGTAAAAGGGGCAAAGACCCAGCAGGGAATGGAATTGGAGGACCCTCCGGTGTTTACCGCTACCCTGTATGCTCCCAAACAACTATGGCGCGTTTCCGTCGACGGCCAGCAAAAAGAACAGCTCTCATCCTTTACAGAGCCTTACTTCACCCTGAAGTTTCTCGACGATGAGCACCGTTATTTGCTGCTCAGCCGGTTTCTGCAGTATTGTGAATGCGATGCGGATCACGAACGCATGTACGCCGTATACGACGTGAACACACGAAAGCTGACCCCATACCCGCTCCCCCTTCAAACCACCTATATGGGCGAAGGCGATTTCGTTGCCGATCGGCGCGGATTTTTTTACGCCAAACCTGGTGCAGAGAGCGGGCTGTCTTCAGACGGGACCGCTGTTCCCATACGGGTGGATTCATACATCCACGGCGCCGGCTTCAGCAAGGATCACAGCCATGTCTTCATGGCCGTAGGGAAGAAAGGCCAGACCGGAGACTTTGACCTGCTCATCCGCAACCTCGATTCCGGTCAGGAACAACGCTTTCCCCAGGCGCTGAAAGGCATGGCTCCGCAGAATGAACTGAGCGGCGGCCCCGCACCTGTTTTCTTTCAGGACGACGGAGAAAACGTCACCTTTGCGATGAGAGATCCCCTGGAATATAAGGAAAGACGCTACGCCTACACATGGAAGACAGGAAAAGTAACGGTATGGCAACCGCCGATACCCCCGGAATCCTGGTCAGGCTATACGCAATCAAGCGACGGCCTCTACCAGCTCTACGCAAACGGCGGGCTCTACAAAGGGAAGACGCTGATATCGGAACACTTTCCCTATGGCTATTGGCTTACAGGAACACATGTACTCGTCTATCAGGAGTACCTGCCGGCAGGAGGTTCATCGAAGCTGCAGATCAAACGGTTTGACGCTGACCGAAATGAGACAAAAACGATCATGACCGACCTGCCGCCCGGTATCGAACTGATCGGCACCAGTCCGGACGGCGAGTGGATCTATATCCAAAGCCATGTGGATTTGACAAAATGAAAAGTCCACATGGAGTGGACTTTCAGGGTGTGGAGAAAGTGGCTGTAGTGGAAGAAGCATGTTTCCATTCTGCGCTCCGGTCTACGCCCTGCAAAGAAGTGTAGACTGTCCGCTCCGCTAGGTTGGGCTTCGCTAGTCGCTCCGCCTGGAAACGTGCTTCTTCTCGTTACCGGTGTTTGTCAACAAGCTCAATATCCACACGAAGTGGACTTTTTAGTCAAATACGATGCCATCCAGTACTCCTTCGCGCTTTAAGTATTCGCGCAAATGGCTGTACTCCTCTTCCTCCCAAAAACTGGATTCCGCCACCAGTCGTGCCGACTCCTGACGGGCGACCTCCAGCGCTTTGTAATCACTGAGCAAGTCAGCGACTTTAAATTCAGGCAGCCCGCTTTGCTTGGTGCCGAAAAAGTCACCTGGCCCGCGCAGCTCCAAATCGCGCTGGGAGAGCTCAAAACCGTCCGTCGTTTCGCACATCACGCGCATCCGCTCCTTGCCGATCTCCGTCTTGGGATCGGCAATCAGCACACAGTACGACTGCTCCGACCCGCGGCCTACCCGCCCGCGCAGCTGGTGCAGCTGAGCCAGTCCAAATCGTTCGGCGTCGTACACAATCATAAAAGTGGCGTTGGGGACGTTTACTCCCACCTCGACCACCGTCGTGGAGACCAGCACAGCGTACTCTCCGGAAAGAAACGCCTGCATGACCGCATCCTTTTCCTTGGCCGGGAGCCGTCCATGCATCAGCCCGATTCCGTACTCAGGGAAATAGTGGGACAGTTGGGCGTGTACGTCAATGGCGTTTTGCACGTCCAGCTTGTCCGACTCTTCAATCAGCGGACAAATGACGTACGCCTGCCGCCCTTTTTTGAGTTCCACGCGCATTTGCTCGAGCACCTGATGAAATTGCTCGTGCTTTCTCCAGCTCGTCTCGATCGGCTTGCGGCCGGCCGGCATCTGGTCGATTGTAGACACGTCCATGTCCCCAAACGCCGCGATGGCCAACGTCCGAGGAATGGGGGTCGCGGTCATGAACAAAACGTCCGGCGCCAGTCCTTTGTTTCGCAGGATTCGTCGCTGCTCCACGCCAAAGCGGTGCTGTTCGTCGGTAATCACCAGGCCGAGCTGGCGGAAAAATACATCCTCCTGAATCAGTGCGTGGGTACCCACCACTACATCAACCAGCCCCATCTGCAAGGCAGAGATCACCTCCCTGCGCCGTTTGGCTGTCAGTGAACCGGACAAAAGCGCCACATGGATACCGTAGGGCGAAAGCAGTCCCATTAGGGATTGAAGGTGCTGCTCGGCAAGAATTTCAGTCGGTACCATCAGCGCTCCCTGGAAGCCTGCTTTTACCGTAGCGTACAGGGCGATGGCAGCTACCACCGTTTTTCCCGAACCGACGTCTCCCTGCAGCAGCCGGTTCATTGCATAAGGGGCACGCATGTCGTCGAGAACTTCCTTGACCACCCGCTTCTGGGCGTCCGTGAGCGGAAACGGCAAGGATTTGACAAATTGACGTACCTCTTCCATCGGGATGGACTGCGCCATCCCCTCGGTTTGCTGACGGGTAATCCGCCGCAGAGCCTGCATTTTCAGCTGGAATAAAAACAGCTCTTCAAACATGATCCGCCGCCGGGCCTGTCTGCCCTCCTCCGCGCTCTCCGGGAAGTGGATGCCGTAGATTGCCTGTGCACGCGGCATTAACCGATAGCGGCTGACAATGTCGGCAGGCAGGATCTCGGGAATCTTTTCTCCGAAATGGCTCAATGCCTGCTGGATCGTTTTACGCAAAAAGGCGTGGGTCACGTCGCCGCCCAACGGATAGATGGGAGCGAGCTCCCCCCGCTTTCGGGCGCGATCTGAATCGACTTCCGTCATTTCGCTGACCGTTATTTGCAGCTTGTGCCTGTCCCACTTGCCCGTAACCAGTATCTCCTTTCCGGGCGAAAGCCGGCTTTTTACAAACGTCTGGTTGAACCAGACTGCCGTGACAACGACCTTGTCTATCACCAACCGGACGGAGATTCTTGATTTTCGCTTGCCGTAAAAACGAACGGAGGGCTCGCCGTAGACCGTTCCTGCCAACGTGACCCTCTCGCCGTCTTTTACTTCCGTCAAATCGCGCACACGGTAATCCTCATAGCGAGTCGGGAAGTACTCCAGCAAATCGCCGATCGTCTCGATGCCGATCCCGGCCAACGCTTTCGCCCGTTCTTCGCCTACCCCGTGAAGCAGCGAAACGGGAGCTTGATAAATATCGTGCATCTTATTTTTCCAACCTCACGCCAAAGATTTTGGCCTCAATCTGACGGCCCGTTTGCGTAGCAGCCAGCCCGCCCTGGGCGGTCTCCTTCAACGCGGTAGGCATGGTGCAGCCAATCCGGTACATGGCGTCGATCACCTCATCGGTCGGCACCACGCTCTTGATGCCAGCCAGCGCCATGTCAGCCGCCACCGTTGCAATCGCCGCACCCATGGCGTTGCGCTTCACGCACGGAACCTCCACCAATCCGGCCACGGGGTCGCACACCAAACCCAGCATGTTTTTCAGTGCAATGGCTACCGCTTGGGCTGACTGCTCAGGCGTACCGCCGGCCATTTCCACAATCGCCGCTGCCGCCATCGCGGTAGCCGATCCCACTTCCGCCTGACAACCGCCGGCTGCACCCGAAATAAAGGCGTTGTTCGCGATGCAGAAGCCGATCGCCCCTGCCGTGAACAGGTAGTTGACCATCTCTTCCCGGGTCGGATTCAGCTTTTCCGAGACGGCAAACAGCGTGCCTGGGACAATCCCGCAGGCACCGGCCGTAGGGGTTGCGACAATCGTGCCCATCGCCGCGTTCACCTCGTTGACCGCAATCGACATGCTCACTGCGTTCAACAGCGTCGGTCCGGACAGAAACGGCTTGGTTTTCATGTATTCCTGCAGCTTTTTGGCGTCGCCGCCGGTAAGGCCGCTGTGTGAACGGATATCCTCCGTCAGCCCGCGCTGAACGGCCTTTTCCATTACGTCCAGATTGTTGTACATATCGGTCATGATCGCTTCACGGGTACGCTGAGACACTTCCATCTCCGCCTCAATCATCACCTGTGAGATTTTCTTTCCTTGCGACTCAGCCAGTTCGACAAGTTCGGCAACGTTACGAAACATGCTGTTGTTTCATCTCCTCTCCTTACGTAATTGCGACTATTGTAGCGAGAGCAAGGATACCTCCAGGATGCCCGGAATCTGCCTGATTTCCTCCAAAACCTGCGGCGACACTGCGGAATCCGTCTCAATGGCCATCAAGGCCCGAGAACCGCGGGTGTGTCGGGACACCTCCATGTGCCCCACATTGATGCGGTGCTGGGTAAGCACCTTGGCCACCCCGGCAATCATTCCGAAACGGTCTTCGTGCAGGACCAACAGGGTGGGCGTGTCAAAGCCGAGCTGGAAAGCGAATCCGTTTATTTCAATGACCTCGATTTTGCCTCCGCCGATCGAGACACCTACCACCTCTGTCTGCTTCTCCTCGTCGGACAATACGATACGGGAGGTGTTGGGATGTTCCGTCAGTACTTCAGAAGTCCGCAATTCCACTTTTATACCCAAGTCCTTCGCAATCTGCAGCGAATCTTTCAATCGCAGGTCGAACGTGTCAAAATCGAGAATGCCGGCCACGGTCGCCACATCTGAACCGTGTCCTTTATAGGTTTTCGCAAATGAGCCGTAAAAAGTAATCTCCGCTTTTTTGGGTTGGCGGCCGAACATCATTCTCGCCACCCGGCCGATACGGGCTGCGCCCGCTGTATGGGAACTGGATGGTCCCACCATGACAGGACCAATGATGTCAAAAACGCTTTTGTATTTCACACGTTTCTCCGTTGCCAAGAAATTGTACAAGTCTGCACAAGTCTTGTTTGCTTCCGCTTTTGCCGTAGCTACTCACGTTTGGAATAACACTCTTCAATCCGCACTCACATCCATAGATGCGCTCAGACAGTTGCCAATCTTTCTTGATCTGTCCGCAACATGAACACAATTTGCGGATACTCGTCAGTCTCCGATGAAGCAAACGAATGGACTTTTCAACTTTTGCAATGTTGCACGTCTTGACGAAACGGTTTCCCTCCCTGTTCATTTCGTATTTGCGGGAAACTTTGCGCTGCAACCTGCGCAAGCGTTTCTCCGTCCTTCTTACGGCAGCAGATTTGCACATTTTTTTATAGGCGTCACATGCGTCTTTGACGGCCTGTTTTGTGGTCTGGGCTGATATTTCGCTTTGTTCGCCCTCCAGCTTCACCTGCGTGAATCCACTCCCATTGTATCCTACCGCTATTGAAAGCGCTACACTTGAAAATAGAAAAAAGTCCAGCAGCAAGATACTGGACGATAAACCCCTCATATCGTTATTGTTTATTTGTTAACTCAGAATGAATATTGAAAAACGGGTTCCATTTTGAGGCTTTGCACTCCAAATGGAACCCGTTACCGTTCAGTTTGCGTCTTTTTCCAAACGAACCTATGCTTTTACCATCACGACGCCAAGCAATCCGGGACCGACGTGGGTACCGATGACAGGCCCAATTTCCTGCACATATGATTCCGCTACCTGGAACTCCTGTTTCACCTGGTCGAGCAGAGCAGCTGCTTCATCGGGCGCCGCGCCGTGGAGCACCGCCACTTTCACCGGCTGACCCTGCGCATACTCCTTCAACGCTTCCATGACACGGGCCAATGCTTTTTTCGTGCCGCGAACCTTGTCAAAAGCAGAGACGGTTCCCACCGGATCGAGGGTGAGAATCGGTTTGATATTCAGCAGGGAACCGATCACTGCGGACGCTTTCCCGATCCGGCCTCCCTTTTGCAGGTACTCCAGTGTATCCACGATGAAGTACACTTGTACCTCGTCCAGATAACGGTCGATCATGTCGAGAACCTGCTGCTTGGTCTTGCCTTCCTTGATTGCCTGCGCCGCCTCCACACAGATCAGGCCGTGAACGAAAGAGGCTTTTCGCGAGTCAATGACCGTAATATCGACGTTTTCTTCCATCATCGACTTGGCGATGACGGCGGACTGATAGGTGCCCGAAAGCACGCCCGCCAGTAAAACCGCGATGATCTGTACGTCTTTTCCGTACTTCTCGATGATCAGTTTATACGCTTCCACAAAGTCAAGCGGCGACGGTTGGGAAGTGGTCGGCATGATGTCGGATTGCTTCAGCTTTTCAAAAAAAGCGGAGGAGGTCAGCGTAACGCCGTCCACAAACGTCTCCCCTCCAAATGTAACCTTGAGCGGAACTGAGATGATTCCCAACGATTGACGAAGCGAGGAATCGATATCCGATGCGCTGTCAGTAAGTATTACGATTGGTGGCATATGTGCACTCCTCTCTATTCCACGGAGAAGATGAACGGATACAGCGGTTGACCGCCGGCGTGGAGTTCCACTTCCACATCCGGATACTCGTCGGCGAGCATGGCCTGGAGCGTTTCGCCTTGTTCCTCGCTGACGTCTTCACCGTAAAAGATCGTGACGATCCCCGTTTCATCCTCAACCAGATTGCGCAGCAGCGCTTTGGCACTCTCCATCATATCCGGGCCGGCCGTGACGATCTCTTTCTCGGCAATGCCGATATAATCCCCCTGCTTGATCTCCACATCGCCCATTTTCGTGTCGCGGACGGAGGTGGTCACCAGACCGGTCTTCACATGAGCGAGAGCTTCAGACATGTTCTCCTTGTTCGCTTCCAGATCAGCGCCTGCGTTGAATGCGATCAGAGCGGCCATACCCTGAGGGATGCTCTTGCTCGGAATGACCGCAACAGGCTTGTCTGCCAGCGCGGCAGCCTGCTGAGCCGCCATCACGATGTTGCTGTTGTTCGGCAGGATGATGATTTTTTCCGCATTCAGTCCTTCCATTGCTTTCAGGAAGTCTTCCGTGCTCGGGTTCATCGTCTGGCCACCCTCGACCACCACGTGAACACCCAGACTGCGGAAAATCTCGGCAATGCCGCTGCCGGCGGCCACAGCGATCAATCCGTACGGCAGGGGTTCCGCCTGCGCTTCGGTCTTTTCTGCAGCGTGAGCCGCATGGGCTTTCCGCTCTTCTTCCTTCAGGATGTTGGCGTGCTGTTCGCGCATGTTTTCAATCTTGATGCGGTGCAGGCTGCCGAACTGCTGGGCATACTGCAGCACGTGACCGGGATTTTCCGCATGAATGTGTACCTTGACGATTTCGTCGTCAGAGACAACCAGCAGGGAATCGCCCATCGTGTCAAGGTGATTCCGGAATACGGCTTCCGAAAACGCTTTCTTGTTCGGCTCCGTGCTATGGGTTAACCAGACCATAAACTCGGTACAATACCCGTATTGAATGTCTTCTGTTTTCATATGTACCTGGGCATTGTGCTGCTCATGCACCATTTGGTCCAGGTCCATGCTGGCGACAGACGGCTTCGGCTGATTCCCCAGCTCCAGAACGGTTTCACCGCGCAGTGCCCGCAAAAAGCCCTCGTAGATGAACAGGAGCCCTTGGCCGCCTGAATCGACGACCCCTACTTCCTTTAAGACCGGAAGCATTTCCGGTGTCCGCAGCAGGGCAGCTTTTGCCTGCTCATAGGTTTTTTCCATGACCAGCGTGATGTCATCGGTCGTGCGGGAGATGCGCACTGCCATTTCAGCCGCTTCACGGGCCACCGTTAATATGGTCCCCTCCACCGGTTTCATCACTGCCTGATAGGCGGAATCCACTCCTGCTTTCAATGCTTCGGCAAATTGGCGGGAGTTGATCACGTCCTTGCCGCTGACGGCCTTGCTGAAACCGCGGAACAGCTGAGACAGAATAACGCCGGAATTGCCGCGCGCTCCCATCAACAGACCTTTTGCCAGCGCACCGGCCGAATCGCCAATGAGCGGAGACTCTTTACGGGCAAGCTCTTCTACCCCGGACGTGAGCGTCAGGTTCATGTTTGTTCCCGTATCCCCATCCGGTACGGGAAACACGTTAAGTGCATCCACAACTTTTACGTTGTTTGATAATTGACTGGCGCCCAAGTAAACCATCTGGCTAAACAGCACGCCATCCAGACGCGTATGTACCAACTGATGTTCCTCCTTACGTTTCCCTGTCTGTGCGGACTCCCTGCACAAAGATGTTTACAGCAGATATGTCAATGCCAACCATTTGTTCGACGGTGTAACGGACGCGGCGCTGCACGTTGCCGGCAACCTCGGAAATTTTCACCCCATAACTCACGATAATGTGCATGTCAAGGGTGACTTCCCCGTTTTGGTTATGAACGACCACACCCTTACTCAGATTATCTCGCCCCAAGAGCTCGGCAATTCCATCTTTTAACGCCTTTCGCGAAGCCATGCCGACCAGTCCGAACACTTCCATTGCGGCGCCACCGGCAATCCGCGCAATCACTTCTTCTGTAACGTCGATCTTACCCAGAGGTGTGCTCATTTCCACTGCCATGCAAGGACTCCTCCTTTTTCAAACGGCCTGGCCGTTTTGCTGCATTACGGACCCCACCGGACAGCATCAGCTATAGCGGGTGGGGGTTTCTAGGCATATATAACCATGCTTCTCACAATTCTACACTAACCCTTACTAGATTTGAAGCGTTTTGTCGAATCTGACCGGGAATTCCCTGCGAGCTGCCTAATTCTTGATCGTCAAGTATTGCAATTGACAGGGTGGTATGCTACTATAAGCAAGTGTTTGTTATTGCCCCTCACAGGGTATCCCGTTTTAGATGCAACAAGGGAGGTGGATGTCAATGGCACGTCGCTGCTTTGTAACTGGCAAATCTGCTAAAGCTGGAAACGCTCGCTCCCACTCCATGCGCGCTACTCGCCGTACCTGGGGTGTTAACGTTCAAAAAGTGCGCATTCTTGTAAATGGTAAGCCGAAGCGCGTATATGTGAGCACTCGAGCACTGAAGTCCGGTCTCGTGACTCGCGTATAATTGTTCCCAGAAAAAAGCGAAAAAAAGCACCCGCGAGGTGCTTTTTTGCTTTTTTCTATGAAGTCCATCGGGTATTGCTTCACTTCTTCCGATTAAATGCCTCAATCACGGCGCGAATCATGCCACCCAGAAATTTCGGCAGCTTGATGGTGTAGAATCGCATTGTGACCCCTCCTTACCGGAATTACTTGACATGAAACAGATACCAACCAGCCCCCATGAGTCCAATTGCCAACAGGCTATACCATACCCACGGAGGTGCCGTATACACGAGAATGGTGATTCCACCGACAGCTGATGCAACACCGAGAATTCGTTTTACGGCGACCCCCTGTCGCAGGCGAAAGGAGCGAAGTCCCATTTCATGTCGCACCTCCTCAAGGCGTTTTCCGAACGTGGATATTACATCATATTCCGTCGAGGGTCAAACATGTGTCCGGCATGTCGAAGAATGAAAAAAAATCAGGCAGCGAGTATGCTACCTGACTATGATATGCACCATGGCCCGATTTTGTTCCTTCTATATTAATTACGCCGTACGGCTGCGGTTCGGGAACAACAGCTGCGGAGCGCTGGTCAGTATGACGGTAAGCACGATCCCGGCGATGATCATTTCCGGCAGGAGGTACGTGATGTTGTACAGGAACGAATACAGGGCAACCGGTGTCCCCTCCGGCGCATATTCACCAAACCAGACGATCCCCGAAACAAAATGGCAGACAAAACGGCCCACGACGCCCACGAACAAGCTGCTCCACAGCGCCAGGATTCGGCTCGACTGGCTGCCGTAGCCGGAAAGGCGGACCATCCCCGCCAAACCCAGAGCGGCGAAAGCCAGCGGGTAGTCAAGCAGCAGCTGTACCGGATGGACCACGTAGCCGCCGATCAGGTGATTCAACTCCCCGACGATCAACCCCGTCAATACACCCGCCATGACGCCCCGGCGAACCGCAATCAAGGCGATCGGCACCATCACCAGTGAGATCGAGCCTCCCTGCGGCATTTCAAATACTTTTACCAGACTAAACACATATCCGATTGCGGCCATGACGGCGATCTCCATCATGACGAGCAGACGCTGATTCGGCATGGATGATTCCTCCTTGAATAGACTTCCGGCTCTGATTGTACGCTACTTTTTTCCACGTGTAAAGATTGCTTACATACTAAGAAAACCCACCCGGCATTAGCTAACGCTTCGCCGGGCGGGGCCCCGAACACTTTTCTAGCGACTGTATGGGATGTCCAATTTTAGAAATTCATCTTTTCTGCACAGCTACCAGCTTTTTTCACTGCTTACAGCATCTTTTCCAAAAACTGCTTGGCCCGCTCGCTCTTCGGATTGCTGAAAAATTCTTGCGGCGGGGCTTCCTCCACCAGACGACCGCCGTCCAGGAAGCAGATGCGATCCGCCACCTCTCGGGCAAAGCCCATCTCGTGGGTGACGATCGCCATGGTCATCCCGGTATGGGCGAGGTCTTTCATAACTTCGAGTACCTCTTTGACCATCTCCGGGTCAAGCGCGGACGTCGGTTCGTCAAACAGCATGATTTCCGGCTCCATAGCCAGTGAGCGGGCGATCGCCACACGCTGCTTCTGGCCGCCGGACAGCCGGGACGGGTAGACGTCCGCCTTGTCGGACAGGCCGACGCGCGCCAGCAGGTCCTTCCCCTTTTTCTCCGCCGCCTCTTTGCTCAGGCCCTTTACCTTCATCGGCGCGTAGGTCAGGTTTTGCAGCACGGTCATATGCGGGAACAGATGAAAATGCTGAAACACCATCCCGATGTTCTGCCGGATTTTCGCTACATCCGCCTTTGGATCGGTAATGTCCTGTCCGTTGATGATAATTTTCCCTTTGGTCGGGACTTCCAGCAGGTTCATGCAGCGTAAAAAGGTGGATTTGCCCGAGCCGGACGGACCGATGATGGCCACAACGTCGCCGCGGTCGATTTCTGTGGAAATATCCTTCAGGACGTCCAGCTTGCCAAACGATTTGTACAAGTTTTCTACTTTAATCACTGCGTCTCAATCTCCTTTCGAAGCCGCGCGCCCCCCATGTCAAGCTCATCACCATGACGTAATAGATGAGGCCGGCAAAAAGGAGCGGTTCAAAGTAGATGAACTTCTCGGCTGCGACGATATTGGCGCGGCGAAGAATGTCCGTTACACCGATCACGGAGACGAGGGCGGATTCTTTCAACAGCGCAATGCTCTCATTAACCAGCGCTGGCAGGATGTTTTTCAGCGCCTGCGGGAAGATGATGTCCAGCATCATCCGGCGGTACGGTACGCCAAGCGCGATCGCTGCTTCCCGCTGTCCCTTGTCCACTGCCAGAATCCCCCCGCGAATCGTCTCGGAGATGTACGCAGCAGAGTTCAGACCGAAAGCCAATACCCCCGCTGCCAGCGCACTGATGTCGTAGCCGGTCAGCTGCGGGACGGAAAAGTAGATCAGCGTCAGCTGCAAAATCAACGGCGTACCGCGGAAGATGGACGTATACACCACCGCAAACCACTTGAGCGGTTTGATGTTCGAGATTTTGAAAAGGGAAAGAATCGTCCCCCAAATAAAGCCAAAAAATGCAGAAAGCAGCGTAAATTTTAGCGTGTCCAATATCCCGCCGAGAATATAGGGGATAGAGGGCACGATTTGTGAGAAATCCAAAGTCATGCCCTTACTCGCACCTCAAATCAGGATGTATTTGTACTTATTTCTCAAACCACTTCTTGACCAGTTTCTCCAGTTCGCCGTTTTCCTGCATTTTTTTGATCACTTTGTTGAAGTCTTCCACGTACTTGGAGCCTTTCGGGAACGCAACAGCAGAACCGGAAGGACCTTCGCTTGGAATGGTGTTGAATTCGATATCCGGATTGGATTGGGTGTAGCCTTTTGCCACAGTGTCTTCGATGATCGCGGCGTCGACGCGGCCGGATTTCAGCTCCTGAATGATTTCACCGATCTTGTTCAGGGATTTGATTTCCATGCCCTGTACCGTTTTTGCCATTTCTTTCGCATCGCCTTCTTGAATGGAGCCGAGCTGCACGGCAACTTTTTTGCCAGCGAGATCTTCCCATTTGGTCAGGTTGCTGCCCTTTTTCGCTACGATGGAATTTTTGGCATCATAGTAGATGACGGAGAAGTCAGCGTTCTGCAGACGTTCCGGCTTCGGCGTCATGCCCGCCATCACGAAATCGGCGCGGCCCGCTTGAAGCGCCGGCAGCAGACCGTTAAAGTCCATGTCCTTGACTTCGAACTCAAAACCAAGCTCGTTGGCGATGTAGTTGGCGATGTCAATGTCAAACCCGACAATCTCGTCCTTGCCGCTGGATGTATCGTGGTACTCGTACGGCGGATAGTCAGCCGAGGTTGCCAGAATCAGTTTTTTCTTTTCTGCAGTCGGTTGCTGGCCTTGAGCCGGCTGCTGTTGATCGGCACCGCCTTGTCCGCCGCCGCACCCTGCCAGAACAGCGACAGTGAACAAGGACGTCACCGCCATCGTCATGATCGTTTTGAATTTTTTCATGAAAGGTACCTCCCAAAAAGTGTAGTGTGTCGTTAAGAGCAAGTATTCTATGAACGTTCGTTGATTCATAAACATACAGCACATTGTATATTTTAATCATTTTACACTAAAATTCAACATTATTTTATTTCTAGATTTTTGCTTGGCATCAGTCTTGTAAGAACGGTAAAGTACAGGTAGAAAACAACGCAGGAGGTAACCTATGACAACAAATTGGACGCAATATTTCCGCAATCAGCTGGAGGCCATTTTGGAAGAACTTCGCACCTACGTCGAAATGGAGTCTCCCACCCACAACAAACAGGCGGTAGACAGACTTGGTGCGTATATCAAAAAACGCTTTCTCGCGCTCGGATGCAGGGTGGAGGAAATCACTCAGAGAGAGTACGGGAATCCGTTGCGGGTGGAGTACGGGGAGGGCGAAGAACAGATTCTTATCCTCGGCCACTTTGACACAGTAAAGGAGATCGGCACCTTGACCTCGGAGCCTTGGCGCATCGAAGACGGCAAGGCGTACGGCCCGGGGACCTACGACATGAAATCCGGCATCGTGTTCAGCTATTTTGCCCTGCAGGCGATCATTCAGGAAAAGCTTCCGCTCGGTAAGAAGCTGGTCTTCTTCTGGAACACAGACGAAGAGACCGGCAGTCACGCTTCCAAAGAGCTGATTATGGCGGAAGCCAGAAAGAGCGCGGCAGCGCTGGTCCTGGAACCATCCTACGGCGACGGCTACCTGAAAACCAGCCGCAAAGGCGGGGGCGAGTTCGTCCTGAAGGTAAAAGGACGTTCCGCCCACGCCGGCAACGACCATGCCCGCGGGATCAACGCCATCGAGGAGCTGGCCCGCCACGTCCTGGCCATCCAATCGTGGACGGACTACGAAGCGGGTACAACGCTCTCGGTCGGAACCATCAAAGGGGGGAGCGTCTCCAACGTCATTCCCGAACAGGCCGAAGCTGAGATTGACGTAAGGATCACAAAAGCAAGCGAAGCCGAACGAATTACCAACCTGATGCATCGTTTGACGCCTGTCCTGCCCGGGGCTGTGCTGGTTGTGGAGGGCGGGATCACCAAACCGCCGATGGAACGGTCACAAGGAACGGAGCGGCTTTTCCTGCATGCCCGTGAACAGGCCCACCTGGAAGGCATCGAACTGAAGGAAATCGGCGTGGGCGGAACGAGTGACGGCAACTTCGCCGCAGCCGCCGGCACGCCCACTCTGGATGGTTTGGGGCCGGTCGGTGACGGTGCCCACGCCCCGCATGAACACGTTGTGATCGATCATATTCCGGGCCGTATTGCGCTGCTGGTTCGCATGCTGACGACGTTGTGATCGGTCCACGACCAGATCGCGGGACGGTCGTGTCGTTTGACAAACCGTAACAACTGAAATAGAAAAGCGCGGGTAAAGTTCACCCGCGCTTTTTATGCGCACTTTACTTGCGTGTCTCTATCGCTGCAGCCAGATTGTCTACCAGCTGCTTTAGGAACTGCAGGCTCGTTTCATCAGTCAGGAGCCCGTTCTCGTCAAACTTGGACGTCGCCTGCGGAATCATGACCTCCGGACGGTTGACAGGCGACATGTTTAAACCAAACAGGATGTCTCTCAGATGCACCTGGGCGCGTACCGTTCCAAACATGCCGGGAGCCGCTCCCATGATCGCCACCGGCTTCGACGCGAGCGGGGTGCCGACAAACTGCCGGGACAGCCAGTCAAGAGCGTTTTTCAGCACGCCCGGCACAGAGTGGTTGTACTCCGGACAGCTGATGAGAAAACCGTCGGCCGACTGGGCCAGGCGCGCAAGCTCTATTACGGAAGCGGGAAGATCGTTCTCCAGATCCTGATTGTACAGCGGCAGTTGGGAAATATCGGCGAAGGTGAATTGACAGTGGGCAGGCAGCAGCTTGCTGGCCTGGATCAACAGCGCCTTGTTGAGCGAATCTTTGCGGATGCTGCCGCAAAACCCGACGATATGCAATGGTTTGGTCGTCATACAGCAAATTCCCTCCCACATGTGTGTCTCACTACCAGATTACCCGAGTATTTCCACGACGGACAAGCTTTTTTGCTTACCCGCGAATCGCTGCAATCGCCTGAGCCCGGTCGGTCTGGTTAAACACAGCGCTGCCGGCCACCAGAACAGTGGCTCCCGCTTCCTCGCACAAGCGGGCCGTCTGTGGGTTAACCCCACCGTCGATTTCGATCTCTACAGACTGAAGTCCGCGCTCGTTAAGCATGCTGCGCAGCGCCTTCACTTTCGGCAGGACGCTGTGGATGAACTTTTGCCCGCCGAAGCCAGGATTGACGGTCATCAGCAGCACCAGGTCCACGTCTTCCAGCACGGACTCGATCGTTACCAGCGGTGTTGCCGGATTGAGCACAACGCCCGCTTTTGCCCCTTGCTCCTTGATCAGGTGCAACGTGCGATGCAGGTGTCGGCACGCTTCCTGATGCACCGTCACGAAGTCGGCGCCGCTTTTGACGAATTGCGGGATGTAGCGATCCGGCTCTTCGATCATCAGATGAACGTCCAAGGGCAGCTTTGTCACCGGACGGATTGCCTCCACGATCAGGGGACCGATAGTGATATTGGGTACGAAGTGGCCGTCCATGACATCGACGTGGATCCAGTCCGCTCCTCCCCGCTCCACGTCCAGGATTTCTTCTCCCAGCCTGGCAAAGTTGGCCGACAGGATGGATGGTGCGATTTTTACCATGATTTGTTCCTCCGTTGGTATTCTCTCAGTTCTTCCATAAACTGCCTGTAATGCTCATAGCGTTCCCTGTCCACTTCTCCCTCTTCGAGCGCCTCCCGGACAGCACAGGCCGGTTCACTCAGGTGCAGACAGCCGCGAAACTTGCACTGGTCGCTGATGGCCGCAAAGTCGCGGAATGACTCGGCCAGATCCAGTTCGGAGATGCCGATGAACTCCAGAGAGCTGAAGCCAGGAGTATCGGCGACGTATCCGCCTCCCGCCAGCGGGATCAGTTCCACATGACGGGTGGTGTGACGGCCTCGTCCGAGCTTTTGACTGACATCGCCCGTCTGTAGGCTTATCCCCGGGAACAGCGCGTTGATCAGAGACGACTTGCCTACCCCTGACTGCCCCGCAAAAACGGAGATGCGATCGCGAAGCTCTGCGCGGACGTCGTCTACTCCCCTCTGATCACGGGTAGAGGTGGGGATTACCCTGTAACCGATCCCCTCATACTTCCTGACGATGGCGTCGACTTCTTCCATCCTGGCCATGTCCGCTTTGGACAAGACGATGATGGAATCAATGCCGGCCTTTTCCGTATGGACGAGAAATTTGTCCAAAAGCAGCGAGCTGAATGACGGCTCCACCAGAGAAAAAACCAGGATGGCTTGGTCCACGTTGGCGATCGGAGGACGAAGCAGTTCGCTAGTGCGTTCGCCCACTTCCATGACATATCCTTCCGAGTCGCTGATCGCGTCGTACACCACCCAATCGCCGACGAGCGGGTTTACTTTCGCATCCTTTTTCTTGAACAAGCCTCTGGCGCGACACTGGTAGATCCGATCGCCGTCGGCTACGTAGTAAAATCCGCTTACAGCCTTGACTATGCGTCCCTCTGGCATGAATGTCCCCCCAACTGCTACGGCAAACTGCTGTATTGAATGGTAATGGTTTGAATCGGTTGATTATGCTTCCGTACCTGAATGGTTGCGTTACGTTCAGGCGACAGCACAAGCGGCACGTCGAACTCCTTGCTTTCCGAAATGGTCTCTTGGAAGACGAGCTGATTGTCGCCCCGGGCGTCGGTGACCAGGATTTTCACCTCAGCCGTTTCCCCTGGGAGCATTTCCACGTAAATCGGCGCTGTGCCCACCTTCGCATCGGAGGGATATTGACCGTTGCTGATCGTGAGCGGAATGGCCGTGCCAACAGGCACCTGCATTTTCGGGTCATACGGGTGGGTGGAGAGCACGATGCCCGCTTTATCGGTCGTGTAGGACGGTTGTTCAATCAGCTCATCCGCTACCGCCAGCCCCACCTTAAACAGTTCGACCCGCGCCCGGTCTACGCTCAGCCCGCGAACGTCCGGCATCTCCACGTATTTTTTCCCTTTGCTGACCGTGATTTTTACAACGGTCTTGCCTGGCACCACCTGCTCACCGGCAGACGGCTCCTGACCAATCACTTGACCAGGCGGAGCGTTTTCGTGCTCTTTTTCGATAAAGGATTCTTCCGTGACGGTAAACCCTTTCTGGCGCAAGGTTTCCTCCGCCATGGACCGGGAAAGCGAGACCAGATTGGGCATTTCGATCGCCTGCTGCCCCTTGCTGACGTAAAGGGTGACAATCGCATTCTCTTTCAATCGCATCGGGGGAGCCGGGTCCTGGCGGATTACCATCCCCGGGTCGTACTTGTCGTTCGCTTCCTCGATGATCTTCGGAACCAGGTTCGCCTCGCGAATCTTCTTCTCTGCGCTTGCCACCGGAGTCCCTTCCACGTAGGGGACCGCCACCTCAGGGACGCTCGGGAATATATTCAACAAGAAGTTGAAGCCGAAAAAGGCCAGCACGAGAAACAGGCTGATCGCACCCAGCCAGACGAGCGGCTTCACCCACCATTTCCGCTGAGGCGATTCCTCCGCCTCTTCCTGTTCAAAACGAGCGCGCGACAACGACTGCCGGCTCTGGTTTGCTTCCAGCATCTCCCGTGTAATGATGGGAACGACACGCGTTTGTTCGTCGTCCACCGGGAAATTGATTTTCTTCTCGTTCAATCGCTCCGGCAGAAGGCACGTTTCCAGATCGAGCAGCATCTCTTTTGCCGATGCGTAACGCAGCAACGGATCCTTCACCAGCGCTTTGAGAATGACGTTTTCCACGCTCTGCGGAATGTCCGGTTTGACCTGGCGCGGTTCCGGAAGCGGCTCCTGCAGATGCTTCAGGGCCACTGAGATGGGAGACTCCCCGGAAAACGGCAGCTGACCCGTCACCATCTCATACAACACGATGCCCAACGAGTAAATGTCCGATTTTTCGGCGGTAATGCCTCCCCTTGCCTGCTCCGGGGAAAAGTAGTGAACGGACCCCAGAACGGAGTTGGTATGGGTAATGGTCGTAGAGGTCACCGCTCTGGCGATGCCGAAGTCGGTTACCTTTACCCGACCGTTGTTGCCGATCAGGATGTTGTGCGGTTTTATGTCGCGGTGAATGATCTTGTTCTGGTGTGCATGGTCCAGTGCGTCGCAGATCTGCACGGCGATGCGAACGGCCTCCTCAACCAGCAGAGCCCCCCTCTGGTTGATCACTTCCTTCAAGGTCGAGCCTTCGACATATTCCATCACCATGTAATGCGTATCCCCGTCCTGGCCGACGTCGTACACCCCTACCACGTTGGGATGAGACAGACTTGCCACCGCTTGCGCTTCTCGTCGGAAGCGATTGACGAAATCTTCATCCGTACCGAATTGCGGGCGAAGCACCTTTACCGCGACCTGCCGGTTTAAAATCAAATCCCTGGCCTTGTAAACAATGGCCATACCCCCGCCGCCAATGCGCGCTTCCAGCTGATATCGTCCTCCTAGTCGTTGACCTTCCATCTCTCTCACCCCTCTCTCTGACTGACGTCAATAGGCTTGGCCATGTTGCGGACGGCTACCAATGTGATGTTGTCTTCGCCGCCGGAGTCCAGAGCGTGCTGCACCATGCCGTCTACCTGCTCCTGCAAGGAAAGGGGCTGCTGCAGCCACTTTTCCATCACGGTCGTATGTACCTTGTTGCTCAACCCGTCTGAGCAGAGCAGGACGACGTCTCCCTGCTCCCAGAAAAACTGTCCCAGATCAATCCGAACGTCCGGTTCCGTCCCCAGCGCACGCATCAATACGTTGCGCTGCGGGTGAACAGAGGCTTCTTCCTGGGTGATTTGTCCGCTTCTCATCAGCTCATGCACCAGGGAGTGGTCATCGGTTTTCAACTGAAGCTTTCCAGCGCTGTAATGGTACAGGCGGCTGTCGCCGATATGGGCGGTGATCCCGCGGTTAGAGCCAAGCAGAGTGGCAACCACGGTCGTTCCCATACCGTTGCACTCAGGATGAGCCTGTGCGTAGTTGTACACTTCTTCATTCGCGAGCAGGATGGCATTCATCAACCGCTCCCGCTCGTCATCGGAATCCAGGTCGCCCTCCAAATTCCGCAGTTCTTTCACAATTCGCTCAACGGCGAGGCGGCTGGCAATGTCACCGGCCTGATGACCGCCCATGCCGTCAGCTACAATCGCCAGGACGCGTCCGTTCAGGTCCACGATACAGGCAAAGTAGTCCTCGTTTACCTGACGAACGCACCCGATATGCGATTTCATCGCGATTTCCATACCATCACCCCGCGGTTTCTTTTGCGTGCTGCGCCCGCAGTTGGCCGCAAGCAGCGGCGATGTCACTGCCGTGTTCCCGGCGAATCGTCACATTGATCCCTTTACTTTCCAAAATCTTCTTGAAGCGGAAAATGTCGTTGCGCGGCGTTCGCACGTAATCCCGTTCCGGCACGTAGTTCACCGGAATCAGATTGACGTGGCAGAGCATATCCCCGATCAGTTCGGCAAGCTGTTCCGCATGCTCAGGCTGATCGTTCTGTCCGCCGAACAATCCGTACTCAAAACTGATGCGGCGGCCGGTTTTTTCGATGTAGTAGCGGCACGCCTCCAGCAGCTTCTCCAACGGGAAGCCGCGGTTGATCGGCATGAGCTTCGTCCGCAGCTCGGTGTTGGGGGCATGCAGCGAAATCGCCAGGTTCACCTGGCCGCCCCGATCGGCAAACTCGTAAATTTTCGGAACAATGCCACTTGTGGATACGGTAATATGCCGTGCGCCGATGTTAAGGCCGCGATTGTCGTTGATAATGGATAAAAAGGCCATCAGATTTTCGAAGTTCTCAAACGGCTCCCCAATTCCCATGACCACTACGTGACTTGCGCGCTGCCCATCCTGATCGAGCGTGCGTTGGGCCATCAATACCTGCGCGACAATCTCACCGGCATCCAGGTTGCGCTTCAGTCCGCCCAAAGTCGAGGCGCAGAACGTACAGCCAATCCGGCAGCCCACCTGGGTGGTCACGCAAATGCTGTTGCCGTAATTGTGCCGCATGATCACAGTCTCGATGGCGTGTCCGTCGATCAACTGGAACAAAAATTTGATGGTTCCGTCCTGGGATACCTGACGGGTAATTTCCTTCAGCGGATCGATTCGGAACTGCTGCTTCAGCTTTTCTCGCAATTCCTTGGACAAATTGGTCATCTCGTCAAACGTATAGACGCGTTTCACATAGAGCCAGTCAAAAATCTGTTGGGCGCGGAACGCCTTGTCTCCCGCCTGCACGAGCCAGTCTTTCAGTTCATCCAAGGTCAGACTGTAAATCAGCGGTTTTTCCCCTGTATTCGAAGTTATGGGCATGGTTGTTTTCACCTTACCTGTTCATTGTCGTAAGCGCGCACCCTCATCTTTTCATTGTACCCTGCAGGGCCGGACGCTTCAAATAGTAATCCTGATCTATAGTGTAAGCAAATTGGCGCCGAACCAAACGAGCGGAAAAAGCCCAGCCGACTGAAGCTAACGCTGGTGTCGGCTGGGGCCCCTGAAGGAGTGGAAAGCCGTTTGCGCCAAGCTTTCCACCCCTTTTTGAGTTATCGATTCCGTTTGATCCGGGCGATAAAGAACCCGTCGCTGTCAAAATGATGCGGCAGAATCTGCACGTAGCCGCTGCTGCAGTCAAGCCCGGCAGTAACGGCCGCAGGCAAATCGTCGGAAAGCGACGTATCCAGTTCATACTCAGGATGTTCAGACACAAACCGCCGGACAATCTGCTGGTTCTCTTCCGGTTCTATCGTACAGGTGCTGTAGACCAAACAGCCGCCGGGAGCCAACAGCGAGGCGACTCTCGTCAGCAATCGAAGCTGCAGGTCGGCAATCTCCTTGACATCCTGCAGGGTTTTATTCCACTTCAGATCGGGCTTGCGCCTGATGACACCGAATCCTGAGCAAGGCGCATCGAGCAAAATACGGTCAAAGGTACCCAGGTTTTTGTCAGGCAGGTCCAACGCATCGCTCACGATCGGCTCGATAATCGTAATGCCGAGGCGATCGGCCGACTGGGCAATCAGGTCCCGCTTGTGCGGATGGACGTCGCTTGCTACGATGCGCCCCCGGTTTTGCATCCGTTCCGCCAGATGGGTCGTTTTCCCCCCTGGAGCGGCACAGGCGTCGAGAACAGACATCCCTGGCTGCACCCCAAGTGCGGGAGCAACCAGCATGGAGCTTTCATCCTGAACGGTAAAGTACCCGTCCCGAAACCAGGCGGTACCCGCAGCATGCCCTCCCGCCAGAATGATGCCGTCCGGGCTCAACTCGGACGCTCTTGCGCCGGGAAACTTTTGCTGCACTTCAAAGAGCAGGCGGTCCCTCGTGGTCTTCAGGCTGTTTACGCGAACGGACGTGTGCGGTGCCCGATTGTTGCTCTGGCAAATCGCGCGAGTCGTCTCTTCTCCGTACACGCGAATCCACTCTCGCACCAGCCATTCGGGATGGGATTCGGCCACGGCCAACCGCTTGACTACGTCCCCGTCAGGCAGCTTTTCCCACACGTCGGGCTGCCGCAAGACGTTGCGCAGAACCCCGTTCACCATGGATGCGATCCCCTGATGACCTTTTCGCTTGGCGATTTCCACCGCTTCATGAACCGCTGCCCGGTCGGGAATCCGATCCAAAAAGCGAATCTGGTACAGGCTGAGGCGCAGCAGATTCCGCACCCATGGCTGCAGCTTTTTGCCCCCGACAAATTGGGCAAGGACGAAATCCAACGTGCCTTGGCGTTGAATCGTGCCGTACACCAACTCCGTGACAAGGCCGGCGTCAGGCGCGCTTAGCGGCGTGCGATCCAGCACGTGCTTGAGTTCCAGATTGCTGTATGACTTGTGCTCTTCCACCCGGTTCAATACGTCAAGGGCGATTTCGCGCGCTCCCTTTTTTGCTGCCACGTTTTTCATTCTCCTAACCGTTTGCCGATTTCAATGCCGCTGCCCGCGCCGCGCAGGAAGTCGTAGGCGCTCATTCGCTTTTTTCCTTCCGGCTGCAGCTCGGTAATCTTTACGGTGCCTTCCCCGCAAGCGACAACCAGTCCGTCCTCTTCCCGGGCGACAATCGTCCCGGGTTCTCCCGCCGTACCGTTGACCGACTGCTTTTCCACCCACCATACCTTCCATACTTTTCCGTCCAGAGTGGTAAAGGCAACCGGCCAGGGATGCAATCCGCGTACCTGGTTGTAGATCTGCTCAGCAGACCGCGTCCAGTCAATGCGCTCGTCCGCTCGTTTGAGGTTGGGGGCAAACGTCGCCTTCGCGTGGTCTTGCGGCTTTGCCTCAAGCTCTCCGGCCAACAGCTTTGGCAAAGTCTCCGACAGCAGTTTGGCACCGGCAACCGCCAGCTTGTCATGCAGGGTACCGACAGAATCCCGCTCTTCAATCGGCACAACCACCTTGGACAGCATGTCTCCGGCATCGAGCGCCTCCACCATGTACATGATGGTGACTCCGGTTTCTTTTTCCCCCTCGACAATCGCCTTGTGTATGGGCGCCCCGCCGCGGTATTTGGGCAAGAGGGACGCATGCACGTTGATGCATCCGTAGCGCGGAGCGTCCAAGAGACGCTTCGGCAAAATCTGTCCGTACGCTGCCGTGACAATCAGATCTGGCTCAAGGGCGAGCACCTGCTCCAACGCTTCTTCCTGCTTGATTTTCTCAGGCTGAAGCACAGGCAAGCCGTGACGCAGCGCCGCTTCCTTCACTGGCGGCGGCGTCAATACCTGTTTGCGGCCAACAGGACGATCCGGCTGGGTAACTACGCCGACCACGTTGTACCCGTCCTTCAAGAGCGCTTCCAGACTGGACACCGCAAAATCCGGGGTGCCCATAAACAGTACACGAACGTCTTTCAATGGCTGTTATTCCCCTTCCTCTTCCGGGCTGATCTGGTACACACGGTCGGCGATGTCGATAAACAGCACGCCATTCAAATGGTCGATTTCATGTTGGGCACAGCGGGACAAGAGATCGTCCGCCTCCATCTCAAACGGATTGCCGTCGCGGTCCTGCGCCCGCAGCTTGATCCACTTGTGTCGGCGCACGTCTCCGCGCAGGCCGGGAATGCTCAGGCAGCCCTCCGGATAGTCAAACTGCTCTCCTTTGTAGTCGATGATTTCCGGATTCACCATCTCAATCAGACCGTCGCCGCAGTCCATCACGATGACGCGCTTCAAAATGCCCACTTGCGGCGCGGCCAATCCCACCCCGTCGGCGTCGTACATGGTGTCGGCCATGTCGTCAAGAAGTTTGTGCAGGTTGGCGTTAAATTTGGTGACGACCGCCGCCTTTTCGCGCAGGACGGGGTCAGGGTGTTTTACAATTGTGCGAATAGCCATACTGTTGTCCTCCCTATAACAGCATTTGCGGATCGACGTCTATGGTCATCAGCGTCTTGTGCTGTTTATTCCACTCTTCAAAATGGGCCGCAGCTTCTGCCAGCAGTTCGGCCAGCTGAGGTTCATCCCGATATTTTAACATGATTTGGAAGCGAAATCTATCCTTTACCCGGGCGATTGGCGAAGCGACAGGTCCCAACAGCCGGGTCGTAGCCGCGAGCCGCGGACGCAGGTATTCCGCCATCACGCCTGCCGCTCTGATGACCACCGGCACATCCTCATGGGAAAATGTGATCAGCACGAGCCGGTAATACGGCGGGTACCCGGCGCGTCTGCGCTGCTCCATCTCTTCGCGGTAAAACGCCGCATAATCATGCCCGGTCGCATGAACGATACTGTAATGCTCGGGGGTATAGGTTTGAACGATCACGTCCCCCTCCAGCTCATGCCGGCCGGCCCGTCCCCCCACCTGGGTGAGCAGTTGGAACGTCTTTTCCGCCGCGCGAAAATCTGGCAGATGAAGCGACGTGTCGGCGGCAATGACACCGACCAGTGTAACCCTGGGGAAATCAAGCCCTTTGGCGATCATCTGCGTGCCCAACAGAACGTCTCCCTGCCCTGTGCGAAACTGATGGAGCAGTTCTTCGTGCGCCCCTTTCCGCGAAGTGGTGTCCACGTCCATGCGAATGACGCGAATTCCCGGAAAGAGCCGGGCGAGCTCCGCCTCCACCTTCTGTGTGCCCGTCCCAAAAAAGCGAATGTGCTCGCTTTGGCACTCCGGACAGCGGGAGGGCTGGGAGAGGGTATATCCGCAGTAATGGCAGCGCGCCGTGTGGTTGGTGCGGTGGTAGGTAAGCGAGATGTCGCAGTGAAGGCAGCGCAGGGTGTATCCGCATGAGCGGCACATGACAAACGTGGAAAAGCCCCGACGGTTTAAAAACAGAACCATCTGTTCCCGTTTGGCCAGGCGATCTTCAATCTTTTCATACAAAAGCCGGCTGAACATGGAGCGGTTTTCCGCGCGCAGCTCGTCCCGCATGTCAACCACATGCACCTGCGGGAGCGGCCGGTTGCCGACGCGCTCTTTCATCTCCAACAGTTGATAGCGTCCCCGCGCAGCCAGAGCGTACGTCTCCAATGCAGGTGTGGCGCTCCCCAGCATCAGGACAGCCCCGTTTTCCCTGGCGCGCCAGAGCGCCACCTCCCGGGCGTGATAACGCGGCGTTTCCTCTTGCTTGTAGGACGTTTCGTGTTCCTCGTCGATGACGATCAGGCCCAGATTGGGAAACGGCGCGAAGACGGCGGAACGGGCTCCAACGACCACACGAACCTGCCGGCGAATGATTTTGCGCCACTCGTCATAGCGTTCCCCTTGGGAGAGGGCACTGTGCAGCACGGCGACAGAAGACCCGAAGCGCGCTTTGAACCGCTCCACCATTTGCGGGGTAAGCGAGATCTCCGGCACGAGAAAGATGGCTTCCTTCCCCATGGCCAGCGTCTGCTCGATCGCTTCCATGTACACCTCGGTTTTGCCGCTGCCGGTTACGCCGTGGAGCAGAAACGACGCATATGTGCCGGATTGAATCGCGTCCGATACAGGAGAAAGTACCGCTTGCTGCTGCGGGGTAAAAACCGGTTTTTCCGATTGGGCAAACCTTTTGTGCGCGTATGGATCGCGGAATACTTCCTGCTGTTCAAGGGCTATCCAGCCCCGTTGTTCCAGGCTTTTCAGCGGTGAGCGGGTAATTCCCAGCTCCTCCTGCACCGTCGCAGCGGAAAGCAGCTGCCCCCGATGCTCGGCCAACAGCTGAAGCACCCGGCGCATCTGCTCCGCACGGGCGGGCAGTGACCGAATGGCGTCCTCCAGCTCTTCCGGTTCCAGCAGAAGCTTGACAAATGTCTGCTGTTTGCGGGTCGTCCGGTCCGTCACCTGGTATTCTGTCGCCAACAGGCCGCTGTGAATCCAGCCGGGCACAAGCAGCTGCTCCTCGGGAAAGCGCTTCTCTGCCTCGCTCAGCGGAATGTGCCGGCGACGCAGCACCTCCCATAAAAGCGGCGAACGGCCGGCGCTGGTTTCATCCAAGAGTTCGGTCGCGGTCAGCCATTTCTCGGACTTCCCCTTCAAAACGGCCGGAATCATGGCCTGGATGGCCATAACCCACGGGCACAGGTACTGGCGTGACATCCATTCCGCAAGGCGCAGCAGTTCGGGTGTGAGCGGAGGAGAGTCGTCCAGGACGCGCTCGATCTCCTTCAACCTCGCCGTCGTTTCCGATGGCTCCTCCGTTACTTCGACCACGTATCCCTGCAGTTTGCGCGGGCCAAACGGCACAACGACGCGGCTGCCCACCGTCAACAGCGGTTTGAGCCACTCCGGAACGAGATAGTCAAACGGGCGGTTGGTACGGGACGTCGGCACGTCCACGATGACTTTGGCTGTTACCGTCATAGAGCTGCGGAAAGCGGTCGATTGGCCAGCTTCATCAGGACCGCGTCAAATATTTTCTCCGCCACTTCCCGTTTGCTCAGCTTGGCAAGTTCCACCCGCTCGCCGTCCCGCGTCAGCAGTGTGACGATGTTGGTGTCACTGCCCATTCCCGCGCCCTCCATCAGCACGTCGTTGGCCACGATCATGTCCAGATTTTTTCGCTCCAGCTTGCCTTTCGCGTGTTTCAGCACGTCTTGCGTTTCCGCTGCAAATCCGACGACGAACTGGTGAGTCTTCTTCTCACCGATTGTCTGCAGGATGTCGGGGGCCTTGTCCAGCTCCAATTGAAACGGCCCGTCACTCTTTTTCATTTTATGCGTCTGCACTTCCTTGGGTCGATAGTCGGAGACCGCTGCTGCCTTGATCACGATGTCAGTGTGCGGCAGGTGCTCCATAACTGCGTCGTACATCTCCTGGACGGACTCGACAGCGACAAACGCCACGCCTGCAGGCCGCGGCAGCGCAGTCGGGCCGCTGATCAGCACCACCTTTGCACCGCGGTCGCGAGCCGCTTCCGCAATGGCATAGCCCATCTTGCCGGAGGAGTGGTTGGAGATGTAGCGAACCGGGTCAATCTTTTCCCGCGTCGGCCCAGCTGTGACGAGCACCTGTTTCCCCTTCAGATCTTGCCGTGCTGCCGTCTGCTGCGCGAAAAAGCCGATGACCGCTTCGAGGATCTCCTCCGGTTCCGCGAGGCGCCCCTTTCCGATCCAGCCGCAGGCGAGGAGCCCTTCCCCCGGCTCGATAAAACGATAACCGTACTCGGCCAGCCGCTTCATGTTGGCCTGAACAGCGGGATGGGCGTACATGTTGACATTCATCGCCGGCGCCACCAGTACAGGAGCTTTTGTCGCCAATACGGTGGTGGTCAGCATGTCGTCGGCGATGCCGTTGGCCATCTTCCCGATGATGTTGGCGGTAGCCGGGGCAATCAACACCAGGTCTGCCTTGTCCGCCAGATCGATGTGGGCAATCACTTGCGGGTCCGGCTCGTAAAACGTATTCACGTGTACCGGCTGATGAGACAGCGCTTGAAACGTGGCTGGCTGAACAAATTGCAAGGCGTGTTCGGTCATGACAACGTGCACCTCGGCGCCGGCCTGAGTCAGCTTGCTGGTCAACGCCGCCGCCTTGTAAGCCGCAATTCCTCCTGTAACGCCAAGGACGATCCGTTTACCCTGTAATGGTTGCATCCTGATCTCTCCTCTCAGGGGAGTTAGTTGGTCTCTATCGCGCAAAAAAACAACCTGCTGCGAGGTTGTTCTTCTGCGCCAAAACCATGGGCCTTGATTTCCCTTTATTTGCGCGTTTCCGGGTTTTCATAGACGAGCAGATCGGAGGCCAATTCCTCCAAAGCCTGCCCGACGAATTTCTTCGACTTCGGCTTATCCAGCTGCAGGTTGTTGTTCTCGCGCAGTTGACGGGCGCGCTTGGACGCCACTGTTACCAGGGTATACTTGCTTTCCACTTTTTCCGTCAGCATATCAATGGAAGGGTAAAGCATATCGTTAGTTGACCTCCTTCAGCCACTTGCGAAATTTGTGTATTTGCCGCTCTTTTTTCAGATGTTCAGCGGTGATGATTGCCTGAATGCGTTCACAGGCGCAGTCGATGACGTCATTGACCACGACGTAATCGTAGTGATCCATCAGCTCAATTTCCGATTTGGCCACTTCCATGCGGTGCCGAATCGTTTCTTCCGACTCCGTTCCGCGGCCGACGATCCGGTTTTGCAGCTCGGTCAAATCCGGTGGAGCCAGGAACAGAAAGATTCCCTGGGGAAACTTCTTCTTTACTTGCAGCGCTCCCTGCACTTCGATTTCCAGAATGACGTCGCGTCCGCTGGCCAGCGTCTCTTCGACGAACTTTCGCGGGGTACCGTAATAATTGCCCACGTATTCCGCCCATTCCAAAAGTTCGTCCTGCCGGATCATTTCTTCAAACTCCGCTTTGGTCTTAAAGAAGTAGTTTACTCCTTCCACTTCTCCCGCTCGCGGAGCACGCGTCGTTGCGGAAACAGAGTACACCAGGTTCGGCATCCGTTCGCGCAGCGCTTTGCAAACCGTTCCTTTTCCTACTCCCGAAGGTCCTGAGAGAACCAAGAGGAGGCCGCTATCGCCCATTATCGCATTTCATCTCCTACTCTATTCGTCAGACTCGTCATCCTTCGTGGTCAATCGCTGTGCCACCGTTTCCGGCTGCACGGCGGACAAGATGACGTGGTCGCTGTCGGTAATAATGACGGCCCGCGTCCGCCTGCCGTAAGTGGCATCCACCAGCATGCTGCGGTCGCGCGCTTCCTGTATGATCCGCTTGATGGGGGCGGATTCGGGACTGACGATCGATATGATGCGGTTGGCATTGACGATGTTTCCGAATCCGATATTGATCAGCTTGATTGCCATGCGCCCAGTCCATCCTTTCCCTTCTACTCGACGTTCTGCACTTGCTCTCTCATTTTTTCCAGCTCCGTCTTGATCTCGACGGCGAGGCGCTGGATTGGCAAATGATTTGCTTTGGAAGCCATCGTATTCGCTTCCCTGTTCATCTCCTGCAACAGAAAGTCAAGTTTTCGTCCGACTGCTTCATCCTTCGTCAGCTGTTCCGTAAACTGGGTGCAGTGACTTAAAAGCCGCGTCGTCTCTTCGCTGATGTCCGAGCGATCCGCGAAGAGGGCAATTTCCTGTGCCAACCGCTGGTGATCCAGATCGAAGGGAGTGTGCTCAGCCAACTCGCCGATACGCTGCTGCAGGCGGCTGCGATACTCCTCTACTGCCGCGGGTGCCAGTTGGCGAATCTCCTTGGCCCAAGCTGACACAAGAGCAAGACGATGGGTTATATCCTGATACAACTGCCGGCCTTCCGCTTCCTTCATGGAAAGCAAATGATGCGCGGCCTCCTCCACAACGTCAATGAGCCACTCCTCAATATCCTCCGGAGCGGCTTCCGTCGGCTCCTGTTTTTGCACGACGCCGGGAAGAAGCAGCAAATCCTTTGCACTTAATGGTTCTGTCAGCGAAAACTGTTCGTTCAGCTGACGTGCCGCCCATACATATTGTTCGGCTGCACTCCAATCGATTGCAACGCCCGATGGCGTCGATGCGTTCCAATCAACGGCGATGAAAACATCGACGCGGCCGCGGCGCACGTACTGCGCCACCCTTTTTCGCACACGATCCTCCAGCATGCCCCAGGTTTTTGGCAGCCGGACGAGAATTTCGCAAAACCGGTGGTTTACCGCCCTCATCTCAACCGTCAAGCGCAGGTTGTCTCGGACGCTTTCACTTCTGCCGTACCCTGTCATGCTCCGAATCATGCGTGATCACTTCCACAGACGTAAAATCGTTAATTTATTATAGGAGACAATCATTGGCAGTGTCAACCGAATCACTCACTGGTGTTTAAGATGCTCCTCTACATGTGTTACACTGGGAAACGATACTATTTTTGAGGTGAGATCCTTGTCATTTGACGGCGTTGTTACCCGTGCCATTGTACATGAACTGTCCAAGCTGGCTGGCGGGCGGATATCCCGCATCCACCAGCCTCATCATACCGATATCGTTCTGCAGATTCGCGCCCAGGGGGAAAACGTGAAACTGCTCATTTCCGCCAACCCCACCTATCCGCGGATTCATCTCACCCAGGAGGAGTTTGTCAATCCGCAGGAAGCCCCGATGTTCTGCATGCTCCTGCGCAAACATTGCGAAGGCGGCATGATTGAATCGGTGACACAGGTAGACATGGAGCGCATCATTAATTTGGACGTAAGGACCAGAGATGAGTTGGGCGACACGACGCGCAAACGGATCGTTGTCGAAATCATGGGCAAGCACAGCAATATCATTCTGATGGACCCGTCGACCAACACCATCTTGGACAGCGCCCTGCACGTTACCATGGCGATCAGCCAATACCGCCAGGTGCTCCCGGGACGTCCTTATGTATTTCCGCCCAGCCAGAACAAGCTGAATCCGCTTTTGACCAGCAAAGAGGAATTTACCTCTCGTCTTGACTGGAACGGCGGCAGACTGGACAAGCAGCTGGTCGATACGTACAGCGGACTGAGTCCTCTCTTTGCCAAAGAGATCGTCCACCGCGCTGGGCTGGCCACGCGTGAGACGCTGTGGGACGCGTTTTCCGGTGTCATGGCGAAGGTCAATCGGCACGACTACCATCCGGTGGTGGTGGAGACGGCGGCCAAGACGCATTTTTCGGTTATTGAGTTGACCCATCTTATGGACGGACGCACGACTCCTTACGCCAACGTAAGCGCTTGTCTTCAAGCGTATTACGAAGGAAAGGCGCTCCGTGATACGGTCAAACAAAAAGTACACGACCTGATTCGCATCGTCACCACCGAACGGAACAAAAACGAGAAAAAGATTGAAAAGCTGGAGCAAACCCTTGTGGAAGCAAGGGATGCGGAACGCTTTAAGCTTTACGGGGAATTCATCACTGCGCACATGCATCAGCTGAAGCGCGGCGATACCGAACTGGTCACCGTCAACTGGTACGATGAAGCCGGCGGAACCATCACCATCCCGCTCGACCCGCTAAAAACGCCTTCGGAAAACCTCCAGGCGTACTACAAGCGTTACAACAAGGCCAAGAACAGCCTGCAAATTGTCGAAGAGCAAATTGTCCAGGCACGGGAAGAAATCGCCTATCTGGAGGGACTCCTGGTGCAGTTGGACCACGCTTCCCTGAAAGAGGCGGAGGAAATCCGCGAAGAGCTCGTGGAGCAGGGCTACGTGCGGGACCGCCAAAAGCGCGGGACGAAGAAAAAGAAGGACGTCCGCCCGGAACTGGAGGCCTACACCTCGAGCGAAGGCGTGGAAATTCTCGTCGGGAAAAACAACAAGCAGAACGACTACCTGACCCATAAACTGGCTGCCGCAAGCGACACCTGGCTGCACACCAAAGACATCCCCGGCTCTCACGTGGTCATTCGCGCCCGCCAGTTTTCGGAACAGACCCTGTTTGAAGCTGCCGTTCTGGCCGCCTACTTCAGCAAGGCGAGACACGGCAGCCGGGTCCCGGTTGACTACACGCTGGTAAAACACGTGAAGAAGCCGAGCGGCGCCAAACCGGGATTCTGCATCTACGAGCAACAGCGCACCCTGTATGTCACACCTGACGAGGCGCTGGTGCAGAAACTAAAATCAAACGCTCCCCCTGCGCATAGCGAATAGGGCAAGGCTCATACTAAGAGCAGGAAAGGAGGTGTTCGTTCCTTGAACATCCTACTGAAGCTCATTTTCAACGGCGTCGTCGCCGTTCCTGGGCTTTTGTGGTCGGGAACATCACTCACGTTCGCGCTGTTGACAAGTATTTTCGTCACGCTGTTTGCCTATGTGCTGGGGGATCTGGTCATCCTCCCGAAAACCAATAATACGTTTGCCAGCACAGCCGACTTTCTTCTGACGTTTTCCTTGCTGTGGATTGCAAGCGTAGTCTTTTTTCAGCCCTTTCGCCTGTCCGGTCTATTCTTGACTGCCTTTGCCATCTCTGTCGTGGAGTACTTTTTCCATGACTATCTGCAGCGGCGGGGCGTTCACCATTCGAAGCATCCAGGCTAACCGGCTGTTCCAGAATACGTACGGAAAGGAGTTCCCACATGAATGTCATCGGAATCATCCAAACGGATTTGAACGAGTTTAACGTTCTTTTTGATTCGGAACAGCAAAACAACCAAGGCAGCCAGCAGGATCAAAACCAAAGTCTGTATCAGCAGGATCAAGCAGATCAGAACGACGAGTCCATGTTCCTCAGTTTTCTCGGGGATTCCGGCGGGCAGAAGAAAAACCAAAACGGCGGTCAGAACGGACAGAACGGCCCTCAGGAAATGACCGTGCGCATAAAAGGGGTCCCGGAAGGACAGAAGGCGACCTTCCTGCAAATGTATCAAATCATTCAGGACGCCAAGGAAACCAAGGATTTGGAAAACAACCTGACGATTGTAAGCCGCAGGGACGAACAGGACCAAAATCAAAATCAATGGCAGAATCAGAAACAAAACCCGCAGTAACATCGGTTACTGGCAGGCAAAAAGGGTCAGGACGAGTATCCTGACCCTTTTTTTATTCACTGTGAAAATTCATGCCCCGCTCTGCCGTCCAGCCTCATGTTTCTTTAACCTGCAACTCACACAGGTGGGTGACCCGTCCGCATTTCTGCCTTCCCATGCGTCCTTTCGGAGGTGGGCCTGACATACGCCGCGAAGTTCTGTCTCCCTAGAAACACTCAAGGTTAAAAACATAGTAAGCCATAACGTACATCGCAGGATCCTTACACTCGTAATAGTACCACAAGGACCTTTCAATCTCAATGAAAAAACTCCCCAACTGTTCGTTCATCCATCGATTTGCATGATACACGGACAAAATGCTCATGCTAATACCTGCAATCAGGCATTGGAGGGGATATCCATAAAGCTTCTGGCACAGCTTTTTGCAATCGGGTTTTTCGTCGTTTGCGGAGTGATTCCCGCTATGGCGGAAGTGACCAAGCCGCAACACGAGTCAACAGACGAAAAGGGATACGAGAACGAGTCGTTTCGCAACCTTACCGTGAGTAAAACCGCTCCCAATCAGTACGTGGTCCAAGGAGAGGCACGAGTAATGGAAGGGAATATTTGTTATGTTGTGGCGGACGGTCAGCAGGAACTGATCAACAGCTTTGTCCAGGCTAGCGCAGGCGGTCTTGGATGGGGGAAGTTTGAAATCAACCTGAACCTGCCGAAAACCACTACGGACACGCTTACCCTCGTTCTTTTTGAAGAAAGTGCAGCGAAGGGTCACCGCATCCATCAGCTGCACATACCGCTGCGATAAAGAGCAAAAAAACGCCGAAAAACTCGGCGTTTTTTGATCGTGCAGGAAAGTTTAAGTTTGATGCAGCGTTAACGCATCAGTGTCTTACACTTTCCGGAACGCATAAAAAGCTTCCTCTAAGGAAGAACCAGCTTCTACGAAAGGGCTTCGACAGAAGCTTTTTTTATGTCGTTGGCAAGGGGGATTTCATCAGTTCACTTTTCGGGTTTGTCCGGACCAATACGAATCGCGCAAGTTGCGCTTCAATATTTTTCCTGCTCCGCTCTTGGGCAATTCGGCAACCAGATCAACCGATTTCGGCACCTTGTAGTTCGCCAGGTACTGTCGGCAGTGTGCAATCAAGTCTTCCTCCGTCAGCTGCTGGTCTTTCTTTACTACGACAATCGCCTTGACCGCCTCTCCCCATTTCTCGTCAGGCACGCCAACGACCGCCGCTTCCAGCACGGCCGGGTGGGTGTAGATGATATTTTCCACTTCGACGGAGTAGACGTTTTCGCCGCCTGTGATGATCATGTCCTTTTTGCGATCCACGATAAAAAAGAAGTTTTCCTCATCCACCGTCGCCATATCCCCTGTGTACAGCCAGCCGTCCTTGATCGCTGAAGCTGTCTCTTCCGGTCGGTTCCAGTAGCCCTTCATGACGTTGGCGCCTCTGGCGATAATTTCGCCCACTTCTCCCGGCTTCACGTCCTCACCGAGCCCGTTGACACAGCGGACTTCCACACCAGACAGCGGTTGGCCGCAAGAGGCAAGGCGGGCAACCAGATGGTCCTCTCCTTCCGTGACATGATCTTCCGCCATCAGGAAGGTGAGGACCGGCGACGCTTCGGTCAAGCCGTATCCCTGGAAAAATTGAATCGGCAGAAACTGCTTCGCCTTTTTCAGTACCTCGGGCGGGCAAGGGGATGCGCCGTACAGCACTTTGCGCCAGCTGGACAGGTCGTAATCCTTGATCGTTGGCGTATTGATCAGCATGTTGATCATCGTCGGCACCAGCAGGCTGCTGGTCACGCGGAAGCGCTCCACTGCCTTCAATGTGGCGGTCGGCTCAAAGAAGCGAATGTGTGCATGGGTCCCGCCCACTACCGTAATGGCAAAGGTGGACGCGCCGTCGGCAAGGTGGAACATCGGACCTGCGTGAAGGTACACCTCTGCCGACGTGTAGCTAAGAGCCAGGCCGACATTATAGGCGTTGCTTAATAGGTTGCGGTGCGTCAGCATTACGCCCTTGGGCATCCCGGTAGTTCCACCCGTGTAAAAGATTCCGGCCACGTCGTCTTCCTCCGCGCGGCAGACGAGCGGAAGGGATTCCCCCGTCTCCAGGAAGGGTTCGTAACCTGTCACATCCGCAGGCGCTTCCATGTCTTCACACAGGATGTACTGCTCAATGCAAGCCACTTCCCCTTTCAGCTTCTCCACCAGCGGCAAAAACTCGCGGTGAAGAAAAAGGAACTTGGAACCGGAGTCCTGGAGGATGAAACAAACCTCTCCCGGTGACAGACGCACGTTCAACGGCACGGCGACGGCACCGAGCATTGTAACAGCGTAAAGGATCTCGAGATAGCGAAATTCGTTCAGCATCAAAAGGGCGACCCGATCTCCCTGTTCGACCCCCGCTTGTTCCAGCGCACCTGCGAGACGGCTCACGCGATCGCCAAACTCCCGGTACGTGTAAGAACGATCTCCGTCCAGAACAGCTGTTTTGTTCGGACGGCATTTCACCTGATTGGCCAAAGTCTGCGTAATGACCATGAACGAAATCCCCCCTCTTAGTGGCGATACTACCTCGAGCTAACGTCCTTGCGATGCCACACCCAGGTGCCCGCAGGGTACCTCTTAGTGGCGATACAACCTCGAGCTAACGTCCCAGGGTGCTTTACTTTCTTTATAATTTTGCCTGAACCAGATTCTGAAAGTCTGGATGCAGGATCAGAGAAGGTTGTTGCGCCTTCTCCCAGGCGAGCACCTGCTCAAGCGTAAGCTCGACGCCCTTTTCCAAGCCCTCTTTTGTCTTGGACAGCGCCTGTCTTGGCAAGCGGCGCAGGGCGGCAATCAACTGGTTCACCTCCTGTTCGATTGTCTCGGCTTCGACCGCCTTGTAGATCAGACCGATCCGCTCCGCTTCTTTGCCGGAGACTTTTTCTCCCAGAAGAGCCAGGCGTTTTGCCTGCGCCATCCCTACGAGTCGGGGTAGCAAATAGGTCCCGCCAAAGTCTGTGGTCAAGCCGATATGTACGAACGGCTCCTGCAGCACGGCGTCCGTGGTGGCCACGACAAAGTCGGCGTGCAGCGCCAGATTGAGGCCGGCCCCTACTGCAACCCCTTCGATCAGGGCAACAACAGGCTTGTTCATGTAATGAAGCTGCATCAAAAAGTCGTTGATCAGCGTCAGTGAGACATCTGCTTCCTCCGGCTTGCTCAGTTTTGCCAGCACGCTCAAGTCCGCTCCCGAGCAGAAATTTCCACCCGCTCCTCTAAGCAGGACGACTTCCGCTTCTGCGTGGTTTGCAGCCTGGGCAATTGCTTTCCGCAAGTCACTGAACATCTCCAAGGTCATGGCATTCAACACTTGCGGCCGGTTCAGCGTAATCGTAAAGACGCCCTCTTTCACTTCTGTCAAAACGGGTTGGGTTTGGACCTGTTCCATCAAATTTTGCTCCTTTCCTGGGGGATGATCCCCCTGCGAACGAGTGCGTCCAGTTGTTCATCTGTACAAAGCAGCTTTTCTCTCAACACTTCACGCGTGTGCTCGCCGCAGGAAGGAGGCGGTGTCATGGTCTGCAGCGATCTGTACTGCTCCGTTCTAACCTGCAGCGTCTCGGTCGTTTCCTCATACGGAAGCGTGAACGTCACCGCCCGGCTTGCGACATAGGGACTCTCCGCCCAGGTATCGATTTCCTCGACGGAAGTCAGACAGCAGTCTACCTCGCTGCCCAGTTCGTTCCATTCCGCCTGCGTCCGGGTCAAAAAAAGCGCTTTCATCTCGTCGTACACCTCGGGACAATCAGAAATGCTTGCGCCATGAAGCGTCTCCCAGTCCTCCCGCCCCACTGCCCGGCAGAAGTTTTGCCAGAACTTTTCTTCGAGTGCGGCCAAAGCAACGAAGCGACCGTCTGCCGTCTCGTATGCGTTGTAGGCGAGCAGTCCCTTGAGAAACTGTTGCATATCCCTCTCCTGGCCGTGATGGATCAGGGATGCATGCATCCCCATCCAGGAGGCGAGCAGGTCCGTCGAGGCGACGTCGAGATACGCTCCCGTTCCTCTGGTCGACCGCTGAACGAGAGCCGCGCAAATCTGCTCGGCTGCGTACAACCCCACCGCGTAATCGGCGATGGGAACCTCCGAGATGACGGGTCGCCCTTCCCCGTCGCGAATCGTTGAGAGAAAACCGCTGACGGCCTGGTAGTTGAGGTCGTGACCGCCAAGCTGGTGCATGGCTCCGTCTTGGCCGTAACCGGTGACCGAACAGTAGACAATCTGCGGATGAACCTGCTTTAATCGGGCATAGTCGAGACCCAGGTGATGCATCACCCCGGGGCGAAAGCTTTCCACTACCACATCGGCCTGCCGGGCGAGCAAAAAGGCGAGCTCTCTTCCTTCCGCTGAGCGCAAATTGAGCGCTACGCTTCGCTTGTTTCGGTTGGAGCTGAGATACAGAGCACCCGTCTCGCGGATTTTCGGCCCCATCGTGCGCCCAGGGTCCCCCAACGGGTACGCCTCTACTTTGATGACCTCCGCACCCAGGTCAGCCAGCCGCATCGTACAATACGGACCGGGCAAATGACGGGTAAAGTCGACAACGGTAATGCCGGTTAACATACACGACCTCCTTTCACACTTCATCCTACATTGTATTTCGCTGCCTCCCTGTTTCAATCCTGTTTCTTTCAGAAAAATGTATCAATTTTCCATTAATGAAAAAAGACCGTTCCCGTATGGACCGGCCTCGTTCTGTTGCCCTTACTTGATAAAACGAATCGAAAGCGGATAGCGGTACGGCCTGCCATCATTCGTCCGAACAGCGGCCAGGATCAGTACGACGATCCAGAAGATTCCCAAGGCGATCAGCATCAGGACGCCAATCAGTACAAACACCAGGATGTAGCTGATGACCGCGTACAATGCAACGCTGATGCCAAAGTTGAGCGCCTCTTTTCCCTGATGGTCGACAAAGGGGCCCTCCTCCCGCTTGATCAACCAGACGATCAACGGCCCCAGAACGTTACCGAGCGGAAAGATAAAACCACAAAAAGCGGACAGGTGCGCAATGGTTGCCCACAACCGTTCCTCTTTGCCGGGAACATAATGATCCATGTTTACGCCTCCTCGCGTTCTTCTACTTCACTGTACTACGAAAACTGGCAAAAGTTGCGCAAAAACTGGCAAAAGTTGCGCACTGAACAGCAAAAAAGCGCCTGTGCGGCGCTTTTTCCGTTTAGTAACGGCTGTCCATGCCATAGCCCTTGTGGTGATAGCCATACATCATGGAAGAAGAGGAACCAGAAGAAGAGGAGTCGTATCCTTTGTGATATTCATCGCACTTGGTCATGTAGTAAGGCTTATAGTAGCAATGTTTTTTGTAGTACTTTTTCTTGCAGCATTTTTTGTAATGACATCTTTGCTTATGGGATTTCTTGCATCCGCAGCTCATTACCTCACCCCCTCGCGTCGTTACAGTTACAAGGTATGTCGCGAAGGGTATGAAGGAATGGTACACCTGTCTAACTGATGGAAAAAATCAGCGGGTATCCTGTGGGCATCTACTCAGTGGAAACAGCGACCGGCTGCTCAATCCGCTTGGCACGCTCCGATCCAAAGACCCCGACGAGAACCAGAACTCCGCCAAAAACCGTCTTCCAGGTGAGATGCTCCCCCAACAGACTGACGGACCCCAGGACACTGATCAGCGGCATCGCGTTCAAATAGATGCCTGCGCGCGCAGCAGATGTGGAGGCAATGCCTTTGTTCCACAGCCAGTACGCCATGATCGTGGGACCAAGTACAAGAAACACGACAATCCAAAGCGATGTTAGGGTCAGCTCCGACCAGCCGTAGATCCACGTCTCAACAGCCGCAAAAGGCAGTATCATGATCCCGCCGATAAACAAGGTCAAAGCGGTAAACAGCTCGCTGGGCAGCCGTTCTTCTCCCTGCGGCCGCTTCATCTGAATCACGTAAATGGCCCAGATCAGTTCACTGGCCAGCACAAGCAAATCGCCCAGCACAGAACTGCCGTGCTGCGTATCGGACTGGACAGTGATGAGCAGGACGCCGAGTGTGCCCATAAACAGGCCCAGCCACTGCGGCACCGTGATGGTCTCTTTGAGATAAAACGCGGCCAAGAGAAGCGTAAACAACGGAAGCGAAGCGGAAATAATGCTCGCATGTACACCGCTGGTCAAGGCTACCCCGGCAGAGTTGAATAAAAAGTAGCCCGCCACCCCGGTAAAGGAGAGAAGCGCGATCCGCCCCCAGGGAACCAAAATGGTACCCAACCGCTCTTGCGCTCTCTTCCAGGCAAATGGAAGAAAGATCAGGCTTGCCAAAACCAAGCGCAAAAACATCAGGGTAAACGGGGGAAATGTCTCCAGCCCCCACTTTGTTGGAACGATGGTGATTCCCCAGAGGACTACGGCAGCCATCAACATCAGGTTGGCTTTGCTCACAAAAATACCTTCTCTCTTTATTGGGTCACAATTTTTCGCAGTTCATTGATACCGTGGTGATCGGGAATTTCGCGGAATTCCTTTACCTTGGGCAAGGTCAACAAGTTCGGCCTTGTCATGTATCCCGGCTTGGAAATGTAGACCACGTCGCAATTGGCGATAAGATCGAAGACGTCAGGGTGGTTGGCTTCAATGGTCCGCAAATCCAGATGAGTAATGCCGGCATTGTGCAAATCGTCAATCATCCCTTCTGCTCCGCGGATGGTAGCGCAGATCAAGCCTACTTTGGTATGACGGGGGTATGCCTCCACAGCAGGGATGACAACAGTGGGATCCGGAATAAAATCCACGCTGACGACAGGCGGTGCCTCACGCGGCAGAGCCTGCTTTACTTTTGCGCTGACAGACGGATGGGCGACGATCGCTTTGTACTGCATCAGGAACGATGTGTCCTGCTCCAGCCGCTCCCAGAAATCATCCAACGTCCAACCCTCTACCATGGCACTGGGCAAATGGTATTGAACCAGACGCAGGTACTCGGCCAGCTCCAGTTCGGTAAAGCGCAGGAACAAGACAGGCAGTTGGTTTACCTCCTGCATAACCACGGACAAGACACGGGTAAATTCCTCCATGGAATAGCCCATCGCCTTTACCTTGTGAAGGGTTTCCTTGGCCAAGAGCGCCAGGTGGGCCGGATTTCGCGTGAGCAGCGGATCGTTCACCACGTTGCTGACAGTGGTTCCGCGGCCTTGTCTGGAGTCCACCAATCCCTCCTGCTGCAGCCGCAGATAGACGCTGCGTACGGTATTGTAATTTACCTTCAACTGCGCAGCCAGCTCGCGCACGGTGGGAAGCTGCGAGTGTGTCGGAAGCTCCCCGCTGCGGATGGAGGCGGCAATCTGCTGATACAGCTGTTCGTGATAAGAAACATTGGAATCCTTTTGCAGGGTCAGACGAAACATGTGAATGGATCCTCCGAAATTTCATATAATTTCAATCGTATATCATTTCAGACAATGGCGTCAATATCCCTCCCTGCGGATGAACGGGAACGGGCGGGAGATACTAAGCGGGACTCCGGTTTGCGGAAAGCGAGGTGAGCATGATGGGCGAGCGCAGCCGCTTTAAAGAGGGGGACAAATCTCCGAAAAACGCGGTTTACATGGAAATCGGGGAATCCGGCGCAAGCGTGCAGGACCCTATGATCATCGAACTGGGAAAAGGGGACAAATTCCCCGCGACCCGTAACAAAAATCGCGTATGGACACAAAAATAGGTGAAAGAACCAACCCTTTGATCCGGCAAACGGTTGGTTCTTTCACATGCCCTATGAACGGATCAATCTTCTTCATCCTCTTCGAAGTCTTCTTCATCCCCCTTGAGATACGTGATGGTCACACCGAGTCGCTGCAAGAGCTGCAGGACTTCCCGATTGAGCTCCTCGTCCATCAAAAGTCCCAGGCTTTCCACCAGTTCCAGCTCCTCCAGTTCCCCCGCCTCGGCATCCTCGATCAGTTCGATTATTTCCGTCATACGCCTTTTTTCCAAAACCGCCAGAATCTCTTCCTTTGTCATCGCTACCACACCTCAATTTGGCAAATCTCTTTGTCGTCACTCCTATCATAGTACATAATGGAAGAGGAAAAAACAAAAGCAAGGAGCAAAATCCTATGTATCCACAAGCCTATCTCGACTACCTCGTTCACTTCCACGGGGATCGGGACTACTTCGAATGCCATGAGATCCTGGAAGAGCACTGGAAAAGCATGCCTGCCGGCAGACGAAGCCCGGTCTGGGTGGGATTGATTCAAATAGCCGTAGCCTTGTACCACCAGCGTCGAAACAATAGGGCCGGTGCTCTGAAGATGATGCAAAGCGCCGTCAATCTGCTGAACCGTGAACAGGCGGCGCTGGAACAATTGGGTTTGGATGCTCCCAAGCTGATCCGACTTTTGAACGGTCGCCTTGAGGAATTGCAGCAAAATGCCCCGTACTCCAGCTTCAACCTTCCCATTAAGGACGAGACACTTCTGTCACACTGCCGTGAACAGTGCCAATTGCGCGGATTTTCGTTCGGTCAGGAGAGCAACCTGGCCGACGAGTTCCTGCTCAACAAGCACAAGCTACGGGATCGAACGGAAGTCATCGAAGAGCGGGCTCGGCAGCTGCAGCAAAAACAGGCACGCCGTGAGGAACCTTAACAGCTTATGTCGAGAAACGACGCCGGAATCGCCTCGCTGAAATAGTACCTCTCCGTCGCTTGAAAAAAGCGCACCCCGTTGTCATGTGCCGCCTGTGCACGGACGGCAAGAATCATCAGCGTATCTCCAGGTGTGCCGATATCGCTCGGATCCGCTGCCAACTGTACCAGCTTGCTGGCGATTGGGAGCAATCCCCCGGCCGCAATTTGTCCCAAAAGTTTTCGATGCGTACCGTAGTGCAGGATCTCTGGAGGCCTCCGCTCCACTCCGACGCGGCTGCGTTCAGGTAAAAATCCGTACGTCGCACGGATCAAGGCTCCCCCGTCCCACTCCAGCTGGCGCTTGGGATCGTTTTCCACCACCTGACGCAAATCGGCACGAGAAATCGTCTCAAATCCTTTCAGGTTCCGTACGTACGCAATCAGCCTGTCGACCGATGTAAAGCCGTAGGTATCAAAATAAAGCAGCAAATGCTCGCTGTTTTGCCGTAAGATACTGAGCATCCGCTTGCGCAGACGGGCTTCTTCAAACGTTGCCAGCATGACTGCCACCTCCTGCTAGAATATCCAGACGACCAACACGACCATCAACCCCAGATCGGCCAAAAGATGACTGATCCACGTGGGATACGCGGAGGGGAAGCAGCCTTTGAGCCAGGCCCATAGTACTCCTGCTCCAAAGACGAGCGCGGTGACCGCGATTCCCCACTGCAAGCCGAACAGCACCACGCCGACGATCAAATGATACAAGGCGAAAAAGAAACTGCTGACGATGATCGCGGTTGGCCGGCGCACCCCGCGCAGCAGGCGCTGCAGCACGAAACCCCGCCACAGCAATTCCTCCAGGAGAGAATTCACAATGACAGTGTACAGGGCAAACCAGCCAATCCAGGCCGATGTCAGTCCCCAGCGCTCCAGCGTGAAGCGAATCCGTTCTTCCTGAACGCCGTGGTGCAACAACAGCCACATCCCGGCGACAATAGCCGTAAACAGGAACACTCCCAACAGAACGCCGTACGCCATCCCACTCTTGTCAAAGGTTTCCCAGGCCAATCGCCAGCGGGTTCGCAATTCTCCCTCCCATAAAGCGTGGAGCAGAGGAATTCCCAGACAAACCAGAAGATGAAACGAGAGGAAGGTAACGAACAAGCTCTGCATTTCCAACAATCCGTAAAAGACGGCAAGTGTGGCTAAAAAGCCGTAACAGATTAACAGCAGCAGGCTACGCTTCCGCTTCATAGGGTAAGATGTCCTTTCTCACTGATAGCCTGTATAGGATTCCCCATGTTCACGCCATGAATACGTAGAAAGGGATTACATATACAAAATGATTGCCGGATGCTATACTGTTCTCTGATAAAAAATCTTTGATAAGTTTGGCTAGTCTTTCGATTTCTTTCAGAAAGGAGCGACAGTCGTGTTGCTCTCTAACCGTACATTTCTTCTGCTGATGACGGGGGAAATTGTCGCTGGCGCCGGCATGTGGATCTCCATCATCGCCAATCTGCAGTTCATGCAGCATCAAATCCCCTCCGACTTTCTCAAGGGGCTGATCCTGATGAGCGGTTTGGTTGTCAGCATCCTGCTCTCGCCAAAAGCAGGCGTCATGATTGACCGCTTTGACAAACAAAAGATCATGCTGGCAGCCAGTCTCGTCCGCTGCCTCAGTCCGATCTGCATGCTGCCCGCCCTCGCATATGATTCACTCGGATGGATGGTCGTCTCGCTGGTCATTATGCAAGGGTCGGCCGCCTTTTACTTTCCCACTGTTCAGGCATCGCTTCCGGCCATCCTGTCACCGGGAGACCTGCTGAAGGCAAACAGCGTCTACCTGAACATCGCTACCCTGTCGCGAATCGGCGGGACTGCAATCGGCGGCGTGATGGTGGCAGCGATGGATCTGTACCTGCTCTATCTTCTCTCCGTCGCAGCGTACGCGGCGCTGGCGCTGATCACGCTTGCGCTGAAAATTCCTCGGAGTGAAGCCCGCAAGCGGCAGGAAAAGCTGGAGTTCCGCGAAGTGCTTACCCTGACCAAAAACGATCCGGCGCTCCTTGTCGGTCTGGCCAACATGGGGTTGATTACCCTGTTTCTCGGCGGCTTTAACCTGCTGGTGCTGAACTTCAGCGAAATTCAACGCACGCCTGAGCTGATGGGCTGGATCTATACGGTGGAGGGAACGAGCATACTCGTGGGCGGCTTGTTGGCCAAGCGATGGATCGGAGGCAGAAACCTGGTTGCAACCTCCACGACGCTGCTCTTTTTGTTCGCGATCTCCCAGTATGGCATGTCGTTTGCAGAAAGCCGCTTCATGGTCCTCGCCTCGTTTGGCCTGTTCGGGTTTACCGTCGCCTTCTTCTTTCCCGTGACCACTACCATTTTTCAAAAGCGACTGGCAGAACACCAGCAAGGCCGGTTCTTTTCCTTCAAGGGAATGCTTGACCGCGCCCTGTTTCTGGTCGCACTGGGCACCACCGGAGCGTGTCTGGACCTCCTTGGCATCTCGGGTTACATGCTGGTCATCGGAACCGTCACACTGCTGATGACGCTGATGACGATCCTGTACACCAAACGGCACGCTCTGGACGTCCGGGAAACGGACGGAACAGCTCCTGCCCGTTCTGCGTAGAAGTGGCAAAGCACACCAAACGCTTTTACGTTCGCACCTGAATGGTGTACACTACTATCAGCGTGGTACGAAAGAAAGGAGTGGCACCCATGCAGATTCTCTCTTCCACATCTCTCGGCATGCTGGTCACTTTGCTCATGGCGACCATGGTGATCCTGGTGCGGATGCGGTCTGCGAAAAAGCCGGTCTCAACCCGCAGCATTATCCTGCCGCCGGTGTTCATGTCAACCGGTTTTGCCATGTTTCATTTTCCGGAGACGGCAACGCCGCTATCGTATGATTTGATCGCCTTTTTCGCCGGGCTTTTGCTATCCATTCCCTTGATTGTGACATCCAGGTTTGAAATCGTCGGTCAGGACGTATACCTGAAGAGATCAAAAGCGTTTTTCGCCATCCTGCTCGGACTGCTCGTCATTCGCTTCTCCATCAAGCTTTATGTGAACGACTCGTTTACGCCTCTCCAGTCGGCAGGCCTGTTCTTCATCCTGGCTTTTGGCATGATTGCTCCGTGGCGTCTCGCCATGCTGTACATGTACCGCCAGTTGGTGAAGAAAACGGCGCAAACCTGAAAAAACCCACCCGGCAGCAGCTAGCGCTAAGCTTTCGCTTCATCGGCGAAAGCTTTTTTTATATTTACAACCCGAACATCCATTCGTAGAATGAAGGAAGAAGAAGGTGATCAAACCATGAATGTGAAACGAGATCTGACTCAACTCCTGGAACAGTTTCGCCAGGACGAGCGGTTCCGGAAACACGTCGTACACTGGGAAACCATTCCCCCTCGCGAAGCCCGGACCGTCCCTTTTCCTTCCGGCATGGATGAGCGAATTCGGCAAACCTTGTCCAAACGAGGGATTGCCTCGCTGTACACTCATCAGGAGACCTCCTTTCGCCTCGTTCAGGAGGGAAAACACATCGTAGCCGTGACCCCCACCGCCTCCGGGAAAAGCATGTGCTATCATCTGCCGGTGCTGCAAACCCTGACCGAAGAACCGCAGGCGCGCGCTCTGTACCTGTTTCCCACCAAGGCATTGGCACAGGACCAAAAAAGCGAGCTGCATGAATTAATCAACGAGATGGGACTTTCCATCAAGTCGGAAACCTATGACGGCGATACACCGGCACAGATCCGGCAAACGATTCGAAAAGCGGGAAATATCGTCATCACCAATCCGGATATGCTTCATTCTGCCATTCTCCCCCACCACACCAAGTGGGTATCTTTTTTTGAGCATCTGCGGTACGTCGTCATTGACGAGCTGCATACCTATCGCGGCGTATTCGGCAGCCACGTGGCAAACGTCATTCGCCGGTTAAAGCGGATCTGTTCCTTTTACGGAAGCCGGCCGCAATTTATCTGCACGTCCGCTACCATCGCCAATCCAAAAGAACTGGCTGAGCAGTTGACAGAAGAAAAGATGGAGCTGGTCGACAACAACGGCGCGCCATCAGGCAAAAAGCATTTTCTTTTTTACAACCCGCCTGTCGTCAACCGTCAGCTGAATATCCGGCGGAGCGCCACACTGGAAGCGCGGGACATCACCGATGCGTTCCTTTCCAACGGGATCCAGACGATTCTGTTCGCGAGAAGCCGGGTCCGTGTGGAAATTCTCCTGAAATACCTGCAGGAGCGAATCAAAAAGAAGCTGGGTCCGAAAACCATTCAGGGATACCGCGGCGGATACCTTCCCAGCCAGCGGCGGGAGATTGAACGGGGTCTGAAAAGCGGCGACATCCTGGGCGTGGTTAGTACGAATGCGCTGGAGCTTGGCGTCGACATCGGTCAGCTGCAGGTGTGCGTGATCACCGGATACCCCGGATCGGTTGCTAGCACCTGGCAGCAGGCTGGACGGGCCGGACGGCGTCAGGGGGAATCGGTCGTGGTCCTGGTGGGCAGTTCCACTCCGCTGGATCAATACGTCATTTCGCATCCGGAGTACTTCTTCGGACGAAGCCCCGAGTCTGCGAGAATCAATCCGGACAATCTGATTATCCTGGTGGATCACATCAAATGTGCTGCCTATGAACTGCCGTTTACAGAAGGCGACCGGTTCGGCAAGGCTGAAATCGTGGAAATCCTGGAGTTTCTCACCGAAGAACAAATCCTGCATCACTCCAAAGGCAAGTGGTTCTGGATGAACGATTCTTTTCCCGCGCACAACATCAGCCTGCGTTCCGCTTCCCAGGAGAATGTGGTCATCATTGATATCACCGAACGGGGAAATGAGCGCGTCATTGGGGAAATGGACCGGTTCAGTTCCCTTACCCTTCTTCATGAAGAAGCCATCTATCTGCACCAGGGGATTCAATACCAGGTGGAAAAGCTGGACTATGAAGAGAAAAAAGCGTATGTGCGGGAAGTGACGGTAGATTACTATACCGATGCCAATCTGGCCGTTCAGCTGAAGGTATTGGAAGAAGACGAAGTGTGCCGCAGGCAGGAGGCCGAGTTTGCCTACGGCGAGGTATCGGTTCACGCGATGGCGACGATCTTCAAAAAAATCAAGTTTGAAACCCATGAAAACATCGGGTCCGGCCCGATTCACCTGCCTGAGCAGGAGCTGCATACGAATGCGGCCTGGATCAGCTTTTCCGAATCGCTTCTGGATACGATTGGAAAGGAAGATGTGGAACGGGGTCTGGTCGGGCTGGCGCACGTGCTGCAGCACGTTGCTCCCTTGTTCGTGATGTGCGACCCGATGGATCTGCATGTCATCCCGCAGCGGAAAGCGGTCCATTCCGGACAGCCTGCCATCTTTTTGTACGACCGGTACCCGGGTGGCGTCGGGCTGAGCGAACAGGTGTACAAAGAAATGGACACCATCCTCACGCAAGCGGAAGGGCTGATCTGTTCTTGCCCGTGCGAATCCGGATGCCCCTCCTGTGTCGGGTCATCGGAAGAAGGGGGAAAGGAACTTGCGTTGTCCCTGCTCCGCGTAGCTCAGGGAGGAAGCCCCTATGTCACTTAAGGATAAACTGAATCGATTCAAAGGCCATCTGACAAAAGAGGCTCCCCTACCTTCTCCCGTGCCGCAAACGGATATTCCCTATCAGGAGAAATGGGCAATCCTGCAGGCGAAACCCTTTGTGTGGAACGACGATTACGTGATGGTTAGGGAAGTCCGTTATCCCCTCACGCAGCGGCACGGAGCATACCGTTTCGCCCAGCTTTTTGACGTGATGAGAGCGTGGGAACAATCCGGTATTTCCCATCCGCTCTCTACCGCACAACGGACGGCAGCGGATCTCCTGTTTTTCGATACGGAGACGACAGGGCTGCACGGCGGTGCAGGCAATACCATTTTTCTGTTGGGTCACAGCCGTCTGGATGGGGACAGCGTGGTGGTGCGCCAGCATTTTTTGGCTGCTCCCCATGCGGAGATCACCCTGTACCAATCGTTTCTCTCTGAGGTAACATCGTCAACGCATCTGGTTACCTTTAACGGCAAGGCGTTTGACTGGCCCCAGGTGAAAACGAGACACACGCTGATCCGCGACTCGGTTCCAAAGCTTCCGCCGCTTGGCCACTACGATCTGCTGCACGGAGCGAGACGGTTGTGGAAGCACGATCTGGAGTCCTGCCGGTTGTCGTTGATCGAAAGAGAAAAGCTGGGGGTCCTGCGAAAGAACGACGTTCCCGGATATATGGCTCCCATTCTCTATTTCGATTATCTGCAGAACAGAGATCCCGAGACGATTCAGGGGGTATTGCATCATAACGAACTGGATGTGCTTTCGCTTATCACGCTGTACATCCACCTATCCAAACTGCTGCTTACCCATGAGAAGGAAGCCGTTTCTTGCGAGGAAGGGTTTGAGATCGCCCGCTGGTATGAGGCGCTGGGGGAAGATGAAATGGCCTATCGAGGGTACCTGCGCATCGCCGAAAGCAGGCACGTTCTCAGCGCCAAAGCAAAAATCGCCCTGGGCCTTCTTCACAAAAAGCGGAAACAGTGGGAGCAGGCTTTGGCGATATGGGAAGCACTCATCCGCGAATCCGCCTACATACCGGAAGAGATTTATATTGAGGCCGCAAAAATCTATGAACACCAGCTGAAAGACTATGAAAAGGCACTCCATTATACGCGCCGGGCCTTCGAGGAATGGAAGAAAAAAAGGACGATCCTGCGCCGGACGTCCAAAGCGGAAATGAGTGCTTATCAAAAACGGCTGGAGCGGTTGGAAAAGCGGATCACTACCTGAAAAAGCCGCATGCGTCTCAGGGTGTCGAGGAAGTGGCTACAGTGGGAAGACCTCTTTATCGACAAGGTCAGACGCATGCCCTAGGCATGCGTCTCTTTGTTGTGCACCGCTCCTCTTTTTTCCCGCTGCTTTAGATAGCCGTACAGCGGCAAACCGGCGAGGGTAATGCCAATGGCAACCAGCGTGTCCAAAGGATTGTTCATGATGGTGCTGATCACGATGTAGCCCGAGCCGACGATAGCGAACAGCGGCACGATCGGATACAGGGGTACGCTGTACGTGCGCGGTTTGTCCGCATTCCTTTTGCGCAGGATGAAAACGGCGGCAAACGCCAGGATGTAAAACAGATAGACGGAAAAGATGGCCAGGTCCGACAGGCGGTCCACATCGATCAACAACATCATGACGATCGCGATGATCACCTGGGACAAGAGAGCGTTTACGGGTGTTCCGTACTTTGCGTGAACTTTGGTTAACAAGTTGGCCCCTGGCAGCTGGTTCCGCTCCGCCATGGCAAAAGGCACCCGCGGGAAGGCGAGGATTTTACCGTTGAGGCAGCCGAAGATAGAAATGAGAATGCCCGCACTGATCAATTTTCCGCCAACCTCTCCAAACAGGAGGGCAGCGGCTGTTCCGGCCGCGTTTTCACCCAATTGCACAATCTGCGCTGCCGGAAGCAATTTTAGCAGGGCCACATTGACCAACAGATAGGCTGCAGTTACAACGCTCAGACCGCCGATGATGGCGCGCGGGAGCACTTTGGCCGGATTTTTCATCTCCCCTGCCATAAATCCGACAAGCATCCATCCGTCGTACGCCCACAGTGTAGCCAGGATGGCAGCCCCCATGCTTACCTCTGAGGTGACGCCGCTCGTCATGTCGAACAGTTGACCGTTTCCCTTCCATACTCCAAAAATGGCAATGAAGGCGATCGGAATCAATTTTCCCAATGTCGCCGCATTCTGGACAAAACCGCCGTATCTCGTTCCCAGACTGTTTACTGCGGCTAAAAAGACCACGGAGGCAATTCCGATGGGGAGCTTCCACTCGTTTCCCCACTGAAATAAATTGGCTACGAGTGACCCGAAGAACAGTCCCAGCGCCCCGATAATGGCAGGTCCGTAGATAATGGTTTGCACCCAACCGCTCAAAAATCCCCATACCTTGCCGTACACTTCTTCCAGGTACACGTACAAGCCACCGGTTTTGGGTATCTGCGTTCCTACCTCGGCAATGGTCAGACCGCCAGCGAGAGTAATGAGACCGCCCAGCACCCAGGCCCAGAGCGCCAACGTGGAATCGCCGGCGTACTCTATCACTTTTCCCGGTTTCATAAAAATTCCGGAGCCGATCACCGTACCGATGACGAGCGACATGGCAAGTGTCAGGCCTACTTCCTTCTTCAGTTGCTGCTCCCCCATATTTGTTCACCCCGAATGTACTTTTGTTTATATATAACTGACAAAATCATCATACCACGACACCGGACAAAAGCTCTTTTTCTCATTATTGTGAAATAAGAAAACCCACCCGGCATTAGCTAGTTTCCCCTGAAAAATTCCTGGGGTAAGTCAAAAACAAAAGGAATTCAGCTCTCTAAATGGAAGTAGTGTTGTCGAGGCAATACATCCAAAAAGAGGGACTGAATTCCTTTCTTCTTAAAGAAATTCAACAGTGCTCCTCGAAAATCCT
>NZ_JBIYSM020000019.1:0-75278 GCF_044759095.2 Brevibacillus soli | reverse complement strand
TAAACTTTCCGGAACGCATAAAAAGTTTCCTCTAACGAAGAACCAGCTTCTTCGAGAGGGCTTCAATCGAAGCTTTTCTTATGCCTTTGCATGTTCGGGCGAAAAGTGGGCATACCTAAACATTGTAAAAGTGGGCAAGCGCCCTGAAGGAGGGAAAGCATGGACACTCGCGATTCACGAAACGAAGGCCGCGACGCCTACGAAATGGATATTGATCGCATGGTGAACGAAGGGCTGGGATCAGGACTCGTTACCTCTCAGAACGGATTGATTGAGGAAACGACAACCGAAACGATGGAGGAACAAAAATGAACGTAGCGCGTGCGCAGGAGATTATCAAATCGGCACAAAAGATTGAAGTGCAGTATCAAGGCCAATCTGTCTGGATTGACGGCGTTGACGAGCGAACGGCAACCGCCCGGGTCCACCCCGAAGGGAAACCGACCCAGAGCATGACCGTGGACGTCACGCAGCTGCAAGAAAAATAGACAGAAACAGCAAACAACCCGGCTGCGATAGCCGGGTTTTGTCGTATGGATAACTTATTTAGCAGCCTTTGGTTCAGTCTCAATCACTTTGTCAATCAGACCGTATTCCATTGCCTCGAAGGCGGTGAGGAAGTTGTCGCGGTCGGTATCCTTTTGGATGCGTTCCAATGGCTGTCCGGTACGCTCGGACAAGATTTTGTTCAGATGCTCGCGCATTTTCAGGATGCGCTTTGCCGCGATTTCGATGTCGCTCGCCTGTCCTTGGGCACCGCCCAGCGGTTGGTGGATCATCACTTCGCTGTTAGGAAGAGCGTAGCGTTTGCCTTTTGCACCGGCAGCCAGCAAGAATGCGCCCATGGAAGCGGCCATGCCGATGCACAACGTGGATACATCCGGTTTAATGAACTGCATGGTGTCGTAGATGGCCATACCGGCCGTGATGGAACCGCCTGGGCTGTTTATGTACAGCTGGATATCCTTTTCCGGGTCCTCCGCTTGCAGGAACAAGAGCTGTGCCACAACTGCGTTGGCCACCTGGTCATTGATGGGAGTTCCCAGGAAGATGATCCGATCCTTGAGAAGGCGGGAATAAATATCGTAAGCACGCTCACCGCGGTTGGTCTGTTCAATAACGGTAGGAATCAAATAGTTGTTTTGCATAGTCTTCCTCCTCTCTTTCGTAAGAATATCATACACAAAAGGTCAACAAAGGTCAAACATCCAACTGCAAATCCTCTTCTCATTAAGCCCAAAATCCAATTAAGATAAACCTATTTACGGAAGAAATGTTTTATTCGTCTGACGTACGGCGGCTGCTAAAGCCCCAAGGAAAACCAGCCATACGGGTATCGACAGAAGCCATCCGAAAAACGGAATAAAGAGCAGACACTGCAGTACTGCAACCCCGAGCAATTCAGCGAGAAGCGGGTGAAGCCTCCATTCGAATCGCTCCCGCAATCGCATCCCGATCCAGGATCCGACAAACACTTTGGCTGTATAGGCAAGCACCGCGATCGTCAAGGCCAGGATGACGGCAGCTGGAATTCCGACGACGGTGACGAGGAGCACCACAACCAGGATGACGGATGCCAGCAGGACCCCAGCTCCCATCCCAAATACGGCGGCAATCTGCCGGTCCAGCTGTTGGCACACTCGGTACATTCCTGCTGGAAACAAAAAGCGGATGGCCGTCCAAAGCAGCAATGTGCTTAACAGAAGCGCAGCTGAGGTGAACAGCGAAAAACCGATGCCGTCTTTCTCCTCGTGAGGTTCAGGTGTATAACGTTCTTCCCCTTTCATGGCAGCGCCGTCCGCAATGATTGCACGCCGGGGGCTGGAGTATATCAGGTCACCGCCGATAACGGCCGTTGAATCGAGCCGCAGCGTGTGGCTTTTTAATAGGGAGATTCCCCGTCCCACCTCGCCCGTAATTCGTGCTTCCCCGATCATCCCGTTTAGTTCCCTGCCAACCTTGCCGTGCACATCGGTATTTTGGGCAAACAGCAGCATGTCCCTCTGCACCTGACCCTGGTCAGTGACAAGAACGTGCTGGGAAGCGCTTGTAACACTGCGGGCGACTGTGCCGGAAATGGTCAGGTTTTGCGTAAACGAGCGGATGTTGCCGCCCACTTTCCCCAAAATAGTAGTGTTGGCGGAGAAGGAGATCACGTCGCCTGTTACTTCCCCCAATACCTGTACACTCTCCGAAAACACGTAGAGATCGCCGTCAACCGTTCCCTCAATGACCACCTTGTTCCCGCTGACAGCCAGATCTCCGCGGTGAACTGCGCCTTGGGGAAGCAGATAATGATCCTGGCTGACCGCCCCAAATGCATAGGCCCCAGTGGCCGCCAGAAGGATTAGAATAAACGCCAGCAGGCAGCATAGCTTTCTCATCACTTGTGTCCTCCGTCCTGATGTCTTTCCTGTAACAGTGAGGTGTACCGTGTACGGAGCAAAACGAGCGCTCCCAGAAGCAGCATGAACAGCAGACTTACTTGTATGGCTCCGGTCTGGGGCGCAAGCAGCAAGTCATTCGCGTATTCCTTAATCCAGAAGGCAGATGACCACATCAGATTGTACTGCCACGTCTCCCAAGTCTGAGAGAGCCAATTGTACAGATAGCTTTGCAGAAAAAGCCAATAGCTTCCCGCCGCTGCCAGCAGGATGAAGAGCCAGCTGAGAGGACGCCAGACGGAATGCTGATGGTTGCGTTTATGGAGGGAGGCGATCGCTTCTACTTGTGCCTGTGTAAACGGGTTCAGCTCAATGGGGGATTCGGATGGACGGAAAGACTCGGTGAAGGTGGCAAAGAAAAGCTGCTGATCGGCTTTCATCCGGGAACAGAGTTCATGGCATTGCGGGCAGTTGGCGAGATGTGTTTTCACCTGACCGGTTTCTTCCAAACCCAGCTCTTGATCGAGATACATCATCAGTGTCAGTTCATCCAAGTGCGGCATCGACCATTCTCCTTTCCTCCATTTGTGCTTCCAACAAGTCTTTCAGTTGTTTTCGTGCGCGGAACAACCGGGTGCCAACGGTGTTTTTGCTCATTCCGACGATGCTGCCGATGTCATCGTAGCTCATTCCCTCCGTAAAACGCAGCGTGACGATCAGCCGATCGGTGTCATCCAAGCGAGCCAGCAAGCCCTCCAACTGCGCGCGGAACTCTTTTTCCAGCAAAACGTTTTCGGGAGTATTCAGTTCAGTTGCGGGGAGTTTGTTGACCTGAAGGAACAACTGATCGTCTTCCATGGCAATCTCCTTCTTTTTCCGCAAAAAGTCGATGCAAGCATTGGAGGCAATACGGTACAGCCAGGAGTGAAAGGGAAGGCTTGTATCGAACTTATGTGCATGCTGGGCTACTTTCAACCAGATTTCGTTATGAAGATCCTCCACGTCGTGATAGGAGTAGACCATTTTTTTCACGATGCGCAGAACACGCTGTCCATAAAGCTGAACCAACGCATGGAAAGCGCGGGTGTTGCCGGACAGGTACTGCTGTATGAGATGCGCCGCCTCTTTATTCAGCTCGATCAGGTCTGGTTCCATCGGTTTCCCCCTCCCGTATAAACAGTACGGATCACAACGGGCAAGAATTTCGTAAGAAAACCCACCCGGCATGAGCTATCCTCGACCCACTCGGCGTTAGCTATCGCTGTGCCGAGTGGGGTCCCTTTCTTCGCCGGGCGGGGCCCCGAACACTTTTCTAGCGGCTGTATGGGATGTCCAAATTGATAAATTATTATTCACCAAAAAAAGCTCATCATCGGATGAATGAGCCTGTCATGGTGAGTCTCCCTTTATTGGGTATCGGCAGTTTCGTCCACTTCTGTAAGATCGACCGCTACGCGCAGGGTCGCTTGCATTTTTCGCCCTTTGATAATCGTGTATTCTTCTACCTGCTGCGCCTGCAGTTGATTGATCGCTTCCGCCAGTTTTTGTTCGTCCGAATACGGTTGGATTGTCAGCAGGCACTCCTCGTCATTCGCTTCTTGATAAATGAGAAAAAATCGGTCAGGTACCAAGCCAGCAGCCCCTTTTGCATACTTATCCACAAATTTATCAACAGATTGTGCACAAAAACGTTTGTTCGCAGGATGAATTGTTTATTTGTTAGTGTGGCATTTTTCCGTTTTCTTGTCATAGGTAAATGGTGGATGAGATAAATACGTAATAGTCCAAAGGGGTGTATTATCATGCTTCGCAAAATGTCTGCTCTTCTTCTGACAACGACGCTCCTGACCGGCGGCGTTGCTGCAAATGCCGCGTTTGCCCATCAAGCAAAGCCGGTGCAGGTCAACCAAACGATCAAGGTCATGCTGAACGGCAAACCGTTTGTGTTCCCGCAGGATCCGGTAAGCTATCAGGGTGTTACCTATGTAAATGCCAGCACCCTGGCCATAGCGCTGGGTGGCACAGCCGCATGGGATACCATGTCCAAATCCGTGTTGATCGCAAAGGGAGAAGAGTACGCGCTTCGTATTTTTGCCGACAACCAGCTCGCCTATAAAAACGGCAAGCTGGTGCAAGTGCCAGCAGTTGCCCGCCCCACTACCGGTGCGGTTCTCGTTCCGCTCGTGTTCGTGGCACAGGAGCTGGGAGCAAAAGTTACGCTGGATCCCAAAACCAAAACGTACCAAATCACTTTGAAGATCGAGAAGTAAGTTGTGTCGTTGTAACAGCTTGTCACTTTCCCGTATAATAGGCGGAAGAAAAACCGACGAACGATGGGGGAAAGCGGACAAATGAGCAGTGGCGTACTTTGGTTGATCGTTATATTGTTTGTCGTGATTATCGGACTTACGATATATGTTACCAACAAAGCATATTCCCGTAAGTATGATGAAAGCGAATAACAAACATTGGTGGCCGTCCTCATGAGAGGGCGGCTTACCATTTGGTCATCATTATTTTTGATAAAAGCCATCGATTTTGCCAATATTTAATTTTGTTGCAAATTTTCCAATTTCTTTTAAAATAGGAGAAGACCAGCTTGTAGTTTGTCCGTAAATGAAGAGGGGGAAAGTATCTCATGAAAAGACAGAAAAAAATCGCTTTTCTTACAACGTTGTTGGCAGTAGGCAGCGCACTCGCTGGATGTGCCGGCGGCGGCCAGCCTGCAGCTCAGCCGAGCGCGGACAGCGGTAACGGCGGTAGCGGCGGCAGCACTGGCTCTCAAAAACTGGTGATCGCAACGGTAGGCCCGATGTCCGGTCAGTACTCCGAGTACGGCAGCACAGCCAAAGACGGCGCGGCATACGCATTGAAACAAAAGCAGGAAGATTTCAAGAAACTGGGCTTCGAGATTGAACTGCTGGCTCAGGACGATCAGGCGGATCCCAAACAAGGGGTAGCTGTTGGGGAAATGCTGATTTCCAACCCTGATGTTGTCGCGGTAGTAGGTCACAGTACTACAGGTGCTTCCATTACTGCCTCTGTAAAGTACGAACAGGAAAAATTGGTCATGGTGTCTCCGTCGGCTACCGGTTCCAACCTGACGGAAGAGGGCAAAAAAACCGTTCACCGCATCTGCGCCCGCGACGACCAGCAAGGTTCCAAAGCGGCGATCTACGCAAAGAACCAGCTTGGCGTAAAGACGGCGTACGTGATTCACGACAAGCAAGCGTATGGACAAGGTCTGGCTGACGAAGTGAAGAAGCAGTTTGAAAAAGACGGTGTACAAGTTGTCGGTTACGAAGGTGTGACTGCCGGTGAGAAGGATTACAGCGCGGTAATCAACCAGATCATCGCTGCAAACCCTGACATGATTTACTTCGGAGGGTACTACGCGGAAGCGGGAATTCTCGTGAAGCAAGCGCGTGAAAAAGGATACAAAGGCATTTTCATGGGCGGCGACGGTTTCGACTCTGCTGACCTGTTGAAAATTGCCGGTCCGGCGGCGGATGGTGTGGTCTTCACCTCTACGGTGGGCGACCTGAGCGCTACAGAGGAAGGCAAGAAGTGGATTGCCGACTTTGAACAGGCGACCGGCAGCAAAGTGGGAATCTTTACCTCCTTCGGTTACGATGCGATGAACGTGGTGCTGAAAGGTCTGGAAGAAGCGATCAAAGCAAACGGCGGCAAGAAGCCTACTCGTGAGCAAGTGCTGGAAGCTGTCCACAAAACGAAAGACTTTCAGGGCCAATTCGTAAAAGTGTCCTTTAACGAAAAAGGGGATAACGAATACGCATCCGTCTACGTGTACAAATACGACAAAGACAAGAAAACGTTCTTGGGCGAAGCGAAGTAAGGTTGTCATGCGCAATTTGAACAAACTGGATCCTCAATAGGTAGGAAAACGCCCCGGAGATCGATGAGAGATTCTCCGGGGCGTTTTTTTGGGTTTGTTCGGGGCCCCGCGCGGCGCAGGCCGGACGGGCGATTTATCGGATGCGCTGCTTGCTTGGCAGTCGTTTTTCCGGATGACCGTAACCGTTGTGTTCCTTGTTTTCACGGTCCTTGGCCTGGGTTTCGTGAATTTTTTCGACAAATTCCTGTGTGCTCATTTTCGTGAAATCCATCACGGCACCTCCCGCTAATTATAGGCTGTAGCCTTATTAGCATTGGCCGTTTCCCATCAAGTCATGAAGGGAAATGAATGGGCAAAACGATGTGGCCTTGCATAAGCACGCCTTGAAGTGAGCAGGGACGAGAATCAAAAGGCGTGCCTAGCAATGGCATGGTCAAAGCAGAAAGTAATAAAGACCGGCATCGACCGGTCTTGTCTGCTATGTAAGTGGTGCGCCCGATAGGAGTCGAACCTACGCAAGACGCGGTTCCGGAGACCGCCGCTCTATCCACTGAGCTACGGGCGCTTGAAGTTCACTGCTCATTTATTATATACACTCAGAGGAAAAAAAGCAAGTTGGGATTGATTTAAATTAATTGGCAGGAAAATTGCATGAGATAGCGAATATAATGAAAAAAAGATGCACTTCCATGTACAAACTGCGCAGAGAAAGGGGCGAACTCGATGAACATGGGGCTGGGTTTGTACCAGGAACAGACACTAAAACTGGTGATGACTCCGGAGTTGAGACAAGCCATTACCATTTTGCAATACTCCGCGGTTGATCTTGTCTCTTATTTACAGGAGCAGGCAAACGAAAATCCGGTGATCGAGTTGCAGGAATCGGCAGTGGAGATGGCTCCGATCAAGTTGGAACGCCCATCGGTGGAAATCGATTGGAAAGAGATTGTAAGCAACCGTGCCACAGGAGAATACTCTTCACATAAAAATGAAAGCACTTACAATCCGCTTGATTTTGTCCATCAGGGAACGACCACCCTGTACGATCACCTTGAACGCCAATTGGGTTACGTCAAAGGGCTTACTGCGCTGCAGAGGAAGATTGCGCTGTTCTTGATCGGCAATTTGGATGAAAAGGGCTATTTGGAAATTACACTGGAGGAAGCAGCTCAGCGTTTGGGCGCTTCATTGGAAGAGATTGAGGACGTATTGGCGATTCTGCACCATTTTGATCCGATCGGGGTAGGGGCTCGCAGCCTGGAAGAGTGCCTTCTGCTGCAGCTCCAGCATCAGGGGCTGGATGACGATAAGATTGTCAAGGTCGTGCAGCATCATTTGCAGGATCTGGGGAACAACCGATTCCAGCGCATTGCCGAGAAAGTGGGCTGCAGCATTCAGGATGTGCAGTCCATGGCTGATTTGCTCCGCTCGTTGAATCCTCGTCCCGGCGCTGCCTATTCCCAACAGGAGACGCGCTACGTCATCCCCGACGTTACCGTGGAAAAGGTGGAAAATGAATATATCGTGATGGTGAATGACGTGGCTACCCCGCGTTTGAAAATCAGCAGCTTTTATGAAAAATTGTTGAGCCAGCAGAAAAGCCAGGATGAAGCCAAACAGTTTATCCACGAAAAGCTGAACGCCGCCCTCTGGCTGGCAAAAAGCCTGGAGCAGCGCCGATTGACATTGATGCGCGTAACACAGGCGATCGTGGAAATGCAGCGGGACTTTTTCGATCACGGCGTCCACTACCTCAAACCGATGACGCAAAAAGAGATCGCCGAGCGGGTCAACCTACACGAGTCGACGATCAGTCGGGCGACCAGCAACAAATATGTGCAAACGCCGCGCGGGATTTTTGAACTGAAGTACTTCTTTACCTCCTCCCTCTCTACGGCAAGTGGCGAGGCTGCCTCTTCCGAGAGTGTAAAGCGCAGAATCAAGTCGCTGATCGAGCAGGAAGATCGCAAACAGCCCTTGTCTGACCAGAAGTTGTCGGAAATGCTGCTGGAGGAAGGGATTGAAATTTCCCGGCGAACCGTGGCAAAATACCGGGAAGAAATGATGATTCCGTCCTCGGCGAAACGAAAGAGGTTCTAGATACAGATGCATAAACGACCGTTTAACATTGTGCTGTACGGCCGACCGGGCTGCCACCTGTGCGATCAGGTGGAGGAACGCATTCGGCGCGTAGGAAGAGAATATCCCCTGGCGATTCAGGTGGTCAATATAGAGAGCGATGCGCATCTGCATGAAAGGTATATGCTGACCATTCCTGTCGTGGAAATCGACGGTGAAGAGGCGTTTCTCTCCGTTGCCAGCATTATGACAGAAGAGCAATTCCGCAGAGAACTGGCAAAGCGGTCCCATCGATAAATGAGAGAATCCCCTGCTTGGGCAAAAAGCAGGGGGATCTTGCATGGTTTTGGCAATTGTGTTACATTCGAGATGCAGTTCACTCATTTTTTTGCAATGAGTGGGACAAAAAATGTATATACAGGGACGTTTTCTGTCCCTGAATCTGACGATAAGGGAAGAGGGTAGATGCGTCAACTGATTGAATTGCAGCAGAAGCTGTTACCTGACCTGATTGACGTGCTGCGCAAGCGATACATGCTGCTTCAATCCATTTCTCACCTCCAGCCGATCGGTCGTCGCGCTCTGGCGCAGGCGCTGCAGACGACGGAGCGAATTCTGCGCGCAGAAGTGGACTTGCTGAAGGACATGGGACTGTTGCACGTAGCGGCGGCAGGCATGAGTTTGAGCGAAGAAGGTCAACGGGTTTTGGATCAGCTGGAACCAATGGTGGGCGAATTGTTCGGGTTGACGGAACTGGCACAGCGGCTGCAGCAGGTGCTGAACATTCCGGAAGTGATTGTCGTCCAGGGAGATGCAGACCGTTCCCAGTGGGTAAAAGAAGAGCTGGGGAGAGTCGGAGCGCGTGTTTTGAAACAGCGTGTGCAGGAGGGCGACATCATCGCCGTGACCGGCGGATCGTCCATCGCGAGCGTTGCTTCCCATTTGACTCCGTCCCCTGCATTTCGCCACGTCCTGTTTGTTCCGGCCCGCGGAGGATTGGGAGAGCGGGTGGAACTGCAGGCGAATACGCTTGCGTCCGCCATGGCAGTCAAGACAGGTGGGGCGTATCGGCTGCTTCACGTTCCGGACCGCCTGCACCCGGATGCCCTGCAGCAGCTCCTGAAGGAACCGCAAGTGGCAGACGTCCTGTCGTTATTGAAAAAGACACGAATTGTCCTGCACGGGATTGGCGACGCACTTGCGATGGCCAAGCGCCGAAACTACTCGGATAAAGAGTTGAAGGAGCTGAGCGACGGGGGAGCTGTGTCGGAAGCGTTTGGCTACTACTTTGACGCTGCGGGTGAGATCGTGCACCGCATGCCTACCATTGGATTGCAGCTGGAAGACGTGCGGCAGGCGGAAGCCGTCCTGTCCATTGCAGGCGGGGAGAGCAAGGCCAAAGCGATTCTTTCGTTTGCCAAACAGTCGTGTCAGAATGTACTCATCACGGACGAAGGAGCCGCACGGGCGATCTTGTCCATGAGCCGCTAAGGAAAGGAAGTACTTCTGATGAAACTGGTTGCGGTTTTCCCCATTGCATCGCTCATCGTAGGCATCGTGCTAAGCTTGATACTCGGTTTTCCGCTTTCCGTCGGGATTGTGTTCGCCATTCTGGTCACACTGGTCTCTGTGAAGCGGCTCGGTTTTCCTCTTCGTCAGCAAATTTCGTTTGGCTGGGATGGGGTGAAACAAACCAAACCAGTTTTGACCATCCTGTTTTTGATCGGATTGTTGATCCCGCTCCTGATGATGGGAGGAACCATTCCCGTCATGATTTACTACGGGTTGTCCGTGGTAAACGCAGACGATTTGCTGATTCAATCGTTTGTGCTCGCGACGGCTGTCTCCTGTCTGCTGGGCACTTCAGTGGGCACCCTCAGCACCGTAGGTCTTTCCCTGATTGGTATTGCTCATGCTGCGGAGGTTCCCCTTGGCATGATGGCCGGAGCGCTGATCTCCGGTGCCATGGTGGGAGAGCGGCTTTCCCCGATCTCCAGCAGTCGATTGCTGGTAATCAGCAGTGTAGGGATGGAAGAAAAGGGGGATGGACGGATCAACAAGACGGCTCTGCTCGCCCTTGGGGTGACAGCACTGCTCTTTATGCTCCTGGATGTGGGGCGGATTAATGCCGATGCTTCCCAAATGGTTCGGGAGTATCAAGAGCTGCTTGAGCGTCATTTTTCCGTTTCTCTGATTCCGCTTCTGCCTTTGATCGTATTGATCGGGTCGTATGCCTTTCGCGTAAAGGCGGTTTCTGCTCTGATGTACGGAATCGCTGCTGCTACAGGGATCGTGTTATTCACCAATCCGCCGGAATGGGGAGAATTTTTCCGCACCATTCTCTTCGGCTTTGAACTTCACTCCCAAACCAGGCTGGATCAGATGGTTCACGGCGGGGGCATGAAAGCGATTCTTCAGGTACTTCTTTTGATTAGTTTAGCTGGGTTTATGAACGGCATACTAAATAAAGCGAATTTGCTTGTCCCGATTGTGGATCGCTTGATGGGCAGCACGCAAAGCCTGACCGCCCTGACGGGGAAGACGGTAGTCCTGTCGCTTTTGGTAATCATCATCAGCTGCAACCAGACGATCCCGATCCTGGTGCTCAGCTCTACGCTGCTGCAGCGTTTTTCTAAAATCGCAAAGGGGCGTCAGCTGCTGGGCAGGACCATGCTGGACGCTGCACTGGTAATGCCGGTGCTCATTCCCTGGAACGGTCTGGCGATGGTCATGTCCGTCACACTGGGGGTGCCTTTTAGAGAGGTGCTTCCGTATCTGTTTTTTCCTTTGCTTCTCCCCGTCATCACCATCGTTTCAGCCCGGCAGTACAGCACGGCCGGCAAGCTGATCCATGAACATAAACATAAACAAGTCATTTAACAGCTACAGGAGGGTATTGGTATGGTAAAAGTAGGCATTAACGGATTTGGCCGCATCGGCCGCAACGTATTTCGTGCAGCATTGAACAATCCTGATGTGGAAATTGTGGCTGTCAACGACCTGACAGATGCCCAAACACTGGCGCATCTGCTTAAGTACGACTCCGTGCACGGCGTTCTGGATCTGCCGGTTGAAGCGCGCGAAAATACGATTATTGTAGGCGATAGAGAGATCAAGGTCCTGGCGGAGCGTGATCCGGCTCAACTGAAGTGGGCGGAGTACGGCGTGGAAATCGTCGTGGAATCCACAGGTCGTTTCACCAAGCGGGAAGACGCAGCGAAGCACCTGGAGGGCGGCGCGAAAAAAGTGATCATTTCTGCGCCTGCCACCAATGAAGACATCACCATCGTGATGGGCGTAAACGAAGACAAGTACGATCCGAACAGCCATACCGTCATCTCCAACGCTTCCTGCACAACCAACTGCCTGGCGCCGTTTGCAAAAGTGCTGCATGAAAAGTTCGGCATCGTTCGCGGTCTGATGACAACCGTGCACTCCTACACGAACGACCAGCAAATTCTCGATCTGCCGCACAAAGACTTGCGCCGCGCCCGCGCTGCCGCTACCAACATCATTCCGACCTCTACCGGTGCGGCTAAAGCGGTAGCTCTTGTATTGCCGGAGTTGAAAGGCAAACTGAACGGATTCGCGATGCGCGTGCCTACACCAAACGTATCCGTTGTTGACCTGGTAGCGGAGTTGAAAACCGATGTAACTGTAGAAGAAGTAAACCGCGTGCTGAGAGAAGCGGCGGAAGGTCCATTGAAAGGCATTCTGGAATACTCCGAAGAGCCGCTGGTTTCCTCCGACTACAACGGCAATCCGGCTTCTTCCACCATTGACGCGTTGTCCACCATGGTTCTGGAAGGCAACATGGTAAAAGTGGTTTCCTGGTACGATAACGAATGGGGTTATTCCAACCGCGTCGTAGACTTGTGCAACTATGTTGCACAGCGCGGCTTGTAACACGTAAAATAGAACTGTTGTGGAAAAAAAGGGAGAGCAGCCTCTCCCTTTTTCCCGTATGCTATTTTCACGAACAATAGCCGAAGACCTGGGGAGGATCGTTCATGAACAAAAAGTCTATCCGCGACGTAGAATTGTCAGGAAAGCGCGTCTTTTGCCGTGTGGACTTTAACGTCCCGATGCAAGACGGCGTCATTACAGACGATACGCGCATTCGCGCTGCCCTGCCTACGATTCAGTATTTGACGGAAGCGAACGCCAAAGTAATTTTGGCCAGTCACTTCGGACGTCCAAAAGGAGCAGTCGTGGAAGAAATGCGCCTGACTCCGGTAGCCAAGCACCTGTCCGAACTGCTGGGCAAAGAGGTAAAGAAGCTCGACGATTCTGTTGGAGAAGCGGTCGAAGCAGCGGTGGCGGGCATGCAAAACGGTGACGTCATCCTGTTGGAAAATGTGCGTTTCCACGCCGGAGAAGAGAAGAACGATCCTGAACTGGCCAAGCAATTTGCGGGACTGGCCGACCTGTTTGTCAATGACGCCTTTGGTGCCGCACACCGCGCCCATGCCTCAACAGCCGGGATTGCGAAATACATACCTGCGGTAGCGGGCCTTTTGATGGAAAAGGAAATCCGTTTCCTCGGCGGCGCCCTGTCGCGACCGGAACGGCCGTTTACCGCGATTGTGGGCGGAGCCAAGGTAAAAGATAAAATTGCCGTGATTGAAAATTTGTTAACCAAAGTAGACCACCTGATCATTGGCGGAGGCATGGCCAATACCTTCCTGAAAGCCCAGGGATACAGCGTGGGAGCGTCCTTGCATGAAGAGGACAAGTTGGATTTGGCCCGCTCGCTGATGGAACAGGCAAAAGAGCGCGGCGTACAGCTGTTCATGCCGGTTGACGTCGTGGTAGCGGATCGCTTTGCCGCGGATGCCGAGAAGCAAATTGTGTCCGTTGACACCATTCCCGACGGTTGGATGGCGCTTGACGTCGGTCCGAAATCAGTGGAAGCGTTCCGGGATGTGATCGTCAGTTCCAAAACCGTGGTGTGGAACGGGCCGATGGGCGTGTTTGAGATGGATGCTTTTGCCGAGGGAACGATCGGTGTGGCGAAAGCCATGGCGGATTGCAGCGGTACGACCATCATCGGCGGCGGAGATTCGGTAGCAGCCGTAGAGAAAGCGGGCGTAGCCGAACAGATGACCCACATCTCCACAGGGGGCGGCGCTTCGCTGGAGTTTATGGAAGGAAAAGAGCTCCCCGGCGTAGCTGTCCTTGAGGATAAAGAATAAGGAGGGTGAATCCCCTGAGAACCCGCATTATCGCTGGAAACTGGAAAATGTTTAAAACGATTGCCGAGGCGAGCGAATTTGCCCGGCAGCTGAGGAGTGAAGAAAACGTTCCCTCCGTGGAAAAGGTCGTTTGCGCTCCGTTCACTGCGCTGCCGGCGCTCGCCGAGTTGTTCAAGGGAACGCCGTACGTGCTCGGCGCACAAAACATGCATTATGAGGAGAAAGGAGCCTTTACAGGAGAAATCAGCCCGCTGATGCTGAAGGAGTTGGGCGTCACCTACGTGATTATTGGTCATTCCGAACGCCGTCAGTATTTTAATGAGACGGATGACACGGTGAACAAAAAGGTGCTGGCTGCCCTGAACCATGGTCTGAAGCCGATCGTTTGCGTGGGAGAAAGTCTCCAACAACACGAAGCCGGCCAGACGGAAGAGGTCGTCCGCAAGCAAACAGAAGCAGCGCTGGCCAGCGTTTCGGCGGACAACCTGGTGGACGTCGTATTGGCCTACGAACCGATTTGGGCAATTGGCACAGGCAAATCGTCCACGGCGGAAGATGCCAATCAGACGATCGCCTACATCCGCGGCGTGATTGCCGACCAGTACGGCAAGGAAGCGGCTGAAGCGATACGGATTCAGTACGGCGGCAGCGTGAAACCGGAAAACATTGAGAGCTTCCTCGCGCAATCGGACATTGACGGTGCGTTGGTTGGGGGAGCGAGTCTGGCTGCAGACAGCTATCTGAAACTGGTAGCCGGCGCAGCCGCAAAATAGGGGGATACGTGAATGGCAAATCGACCGAAACCTGTAGCCTTGATCATCCTGGACGGATTTGCCTTGCGGGACGAAACGTACGGCAACGCCGTCGCCCAGGCCAAAAAGCCGAACTTCGACCGTTTTTGGAGCCGCTACCCTCACGCCACCCTGCAGGCGAGCGGACTGGCGGTAGGACTGCCGGAAGGACAAATGGGCAACTCTGAAGTAGGACATCTTAACATCGGGGCGGGCCGGGTCGTCTATCAGGACCTGACCCGAATCACCAAGGAGATCCGCGAAGGAACCTTTTTTGAAAACGAAACGTTAATCAAAGCCATTCAGCACGCCAAGCAGCACGATCGAAAACTGCACCTGTTCGGCCTTCTTTCGGACGGCGGCGTTCACAGCCACATCGAACATCTCTTTGCCATCCTTGAACTGGCGAAGCGGCAGGATTTCGATCGCGTCTACATACATGGCTTCCTCGACGGGCGGGACGTAGCGCCGGACAGCGCTGTCCGTTACCTGGAAGAGCTTCAAGCGAAGATCAACGAGATCGGCGTAGGAAAAATCGCAACGGTACAGGGGCGCTACTACGCAATGGATCGCGACAAGCGCTGGGAGCGGGTGGAAAAGGCGTATCGGGCCATGGTGTACGGCGAAGCGCCGCGTTATACCGACCCGATCCAGGCGGTCAAGGAATCGCACCAAAAATCCGTGATGGACGAATTTGTGATGCCGACGGTGATCGTGGATGAGGCGGGACAACCGGTGGGGTTGGTGGAAACGGGGGATTCCATTATCTTCTTTAACTTCCGTCCGGACCGTGCCATTCAAACCTCTCAGGCATTTACCAACGAGGATTTCCGTGGTTTTGATCGCGGAGAAGGGCGCCCCCGCCATCTTCATTTTGTCTGCTTGACGCAGTTTTCCGAGTCGGTTGGGGGGTATGTCGCCTACCAACCAACCAACCTGGACAATACGCTTGGCGAAGTGATTGCACAGCAGGGTTTAACCCAGCTGCGCATTGCAGAGACGGAGAAGTACCCTCACGTCACCTTCTTTTTCAGCGGCGGTCGGGAAAAGGAGTTTCCCGGCGAAAAGCGAATTCTCATTCCATCGCCCAAAGTGGCTACCTATGACCTGAAACCGGAGATGAGCGCTCCGGAAGTGACGGAAGCGGTGGTGAAGGAGATCGAAGCGGAGCGCTTTGATGCGATTATCCTCAACTTCGCGAATTGCGACATGGTGGGTCACTCCGGCAAAATGGAGCCAACCATCAAGGCGGTGGAGACTGTTGACACCTGCCTGGGGAAAGTGGTGGATTCCATCATTCGTAAAGGGGGCGTCGCGATCATCACCGCTGATCACGGCAACGCCGACCTGATGCTGGATCCGGAAGGCAAACCGATTACCTCGCACAGTACCTTCCCCGTTCCGGTGATTGTTACACAAGAGGGACTTACCCTTCGGGAGGACGGCATTTTGGCCGATCTGGCTCCTACCATGCTGGAACTGTTGCATCTGCCCAAGCCCGCTGACATGACCGGTAAATCGCTTTTGGTAAAATAGAACAATGAGAAAAGGAGATGTTGGACATGACGATGATTACTGATATTTATGCACGCGAGATTATGGATTCCCGCGGAAACCCGACTGTTGAGGTAGATGTGTATCTGGAAGACGGTTCAATGGGACGCGCTGCCGTACCGTCCGGCGCTTCCACCGGTGCGTACGAAGCCGTTGAGCTTCGCGACGGGGACAAATCCCGCTATCTCGGCAAAGGGGTATTAAAAGCGGTAGAAAACGTGAACGACATCATTGCGCCGGAACTGATCGGGATGGATGTCCTTGACCAGGTAGGTATCGACATGACCATGCTTCAGCTGGACGGTACACCGAACAAAGGCAAGCTGGGTGCCAACGCCATCCTCGGCGTATCCATGGCGGTTGCCCGCGCTGCGGCCAACTCGCTCGGCGTTTCCCTCTACAACTACCTCGGCGGATTCAACGCGAAAACACTGCCAGTCCCGATGATGAACATCCTGAACGGCGGCAAGCATGCCGACAACACTGTCGACATCCAGGAATTCATGGTCATGCCGGTAGGAGCGGAGTCCTTCTCCCAGGCCCTGCGCATGGGGGCAGAAATCTTCCACTCCCTGAAAAAGGTGCTTTCCGGGAAAGGTTTGAACACCGCGGTGGGCGACGAGGGCGGTTTTGCTCCTAATCTGAAGTCCAACGAAGAAGCGATTACCACCATTCTGGAGGCAATCAAAGCGGCAGGCTATGAAGCGGGCAAAGACGTGTTCCTCGCCCTCGACGTAGCCGCTACCGAAATGTACAAAGACGGCAAGTACCACTTTGAAGGCGAAGGCGTGGTGAAAACCACGGAAGAAATGATCGCGTTTTACGAGGATCTGGTCAGCAAATACCCGATCATCTCCATTGAAGACGGACTCTCCGAAGACGACTGGGACGGCTGGAAGGCTTTGACCGATCGCCTCGGCAGCAAAGTTCAGCTTGTGGGTGACGACCTGTTCGTGACCAACACCGAGCGTCTGGCTCGCGGCATCGAGAACAGCACCGGCAACTCCATCCTCGTCAAGGTGAACCAAATTGGTACCCTGACCGAAACCTTTGATGCGATTGAAATGGCGAAACGTGCGGGCTATACTGCAGTGATCTCCCACCGCTCCGGCGAGACGGAAGACTCGACCATTGCGGATATCGCAGTGGCCACCAACGCGGGCCAAATCAAGACCGGTGCTCCTTCCCGTACCGACCGCGTAGCCAAGTACAACCAGCTGCTTCGTATCGAAGACGAACTGGGCGATACTGCTCGTTTCGGCGGCCGCGCTGTCTTTTACAACCTGAAAAAGTAAGCGTAAGCGACTGGAACGACAGGGGCCGTTTTTTCGCCTATCGCTCGACCCTCCTCCCTGCGAGGAAGTAAGAACCGTCCGCTCCGCGACGATCCCCGGGGCGGGGGCCAGCCCTTTTCCTCATAAACAACAGTTTGTCTACAAACAAAAGGTGCTCTCCGACTACGAGAGCACCTTTGTTTTTTGCGATGCGGTGGGGACGATTCTGCTTTTGCTGTACGGGATGCACATCGGCGTTCCGTACAGCGGGTCCCGCGTAATTTGACAATCCAGTTGAAAGACGTGGCGCACCAGCTCCACTGTCATCACGTCTTCCGGCCGCCCCTGAGCAAACACGCCCTGGTTGTGAACGGCCACGATATGGTCTGCGTAGCGGCAGGCCAGGTTCAGATCGTGCAGTACCATAACAATCGTACGCTGTTCGGTTTGATTGAGTTCATGCAAAAGGTCGAGAATCTCGATCTGATGGGACATGTCCAGGTAGGTGGTCGGTTCGTCCAACAGGATGGTTTCCGTCCCCTGGGCCAAGGTCATGGCGATCCAGGCACGCTGACGCTGACCGCCGGACAGGGAGTCAACCGTTTGATCCGCCAAAGGGGTAAGCTGAGTAGCCTGCAAAGCCTTGGTCACCATGCGCTCGTCTTCTTCCGACCACTGCTGCAGCCAACTCTGATAGGGATAACGCCCTTGTTTCACCAGCTGTAGAACAGTGAGGCCCTCCGGCGCGGTAGGCCCCTGCGGCAGGATCGCCAGGCGCTTCGCCACCTCTTTTGTGGACCACTTGGCAATCGCTTGACCCTCCAGAAGCACAGCTCCTTCCTTCGGTTTCAGCAGCCGTGCAAGAGAGCGGAGCAGCGTCGATTTGCCGCAGCCGTTGCTCCCGATGAAAACGGTAATTTTGCCCCGCGGGATCTTTAGATCCAGATGCTCAATAATATTGCGATCCCCATAGGACAGGGTAAGATCTTTGGTTTCCAAGGCGTGCATGGTGATTCTCCCCTTTCGTTAGTGATGGCGTTTTTTGTACAACAGGTAAATGAAAAACGGCGCTCCCACGGCAGAGGTAAAGACGCCGACCGGGATGTCAAGCGGTGAAAAAGCAGTACGGCCGACGAGGTCCGCCAACAGTACGATCAAGGCTCCGACAAAAGCGGAAATCGACATGGCCCCTCCAAAAGAAGGACCTACCAATTGCTTGGCGATATGCGGAGCAAGCAGGGCGACAAAGCTGATCTCGCCGCCGACGGCGACGGCTGCACCAGTCAAACCTGTACAAATGAGAAGCAGGAAGAAACGGTCCCGTTCAACTTGACTTCCGACCCCTGTGGCAATGTCATCGCCCAACTGCTGAACGTTGACCCGTCTGACGAAGAAGGCGGCCAGCAGAAAGAGAACCATGATCCACGGCAGGATCATCAGTACGTCTCCCCAATCCACGCCATAAATGCTTCCCGTAAGCCAGAGAATCGCCTTGTTCTGCAAAAGGAACGGGCTGAAGGTGATCAACAAAGTGACTGCGGCGCCTGCAACAATCTTGATCCCCACGCCGATCAGCACCAGCCGCAGCGGGGTAACTCCCTGCTTCCAGGCCAAACCATACAGCAGAAAGGCCACCAATGTGGCCCCCAGGAATGCGGCGGCGGGCAGCCATTTGACGCTGACTGAATCGAATAACAGCAAAAACGCGACAGCGGTGATAGAAGCGCCGCCTGAAATGCCGAGAATGTCGGGGGCCGCCAATGGATTGCGCGCGATCCCCTGAAGAACAGAACCGGCGACAGCGAGGGCTGCCCCGACGAGAATGGCAATCAGGATGCGAGGCAGTCGGAACTCCCGAACGATGAGAGCGTCTTGTTCTGACCCCATTCCCAAAAAGACCTTCACCACGTCCAGGGGAGCGATGTGCATTTCGCCCATTCCCAGACTGACGACGGCGGCCGCAGCAGTCAGAAGAGCAAACAGGATGGCAAGCCAGACCGTCCGTTTATGCAGGTGAAACGAAAGCGTGCGATTGCGAAGAGGCAGGTATTGTTTCATGACGAGGCAAGCCCCTTTCGTGCCACATAGATGAAGAAGGGAACTCCGACAAATGCGGTCATGACCCCAATGGGAAGTTCCGCCGGCATGGCAATAAAACGGCCTCCGATATCGGCCGCCAGCAGAATCATCGCACCCAGCATGCCGCTGTAGAGGAATACCCAACGTGTGTCGATGCCCACCAGATAGCGGGCGAGATGAGGAGTGACAAGACCCACAAAGCCAATCGGGCCGGCCACTGCCACAGAGCTGCCGGAAAGAAGCACAATCACTGCGCCTGTCGCCAGTTTGACGAGCAGAGTGCGCTGTCCCAAGCCTTTTGCTACGTCATCGCCCATCATCAAGGTATGGATGGGCCGTGCCAGTACAAAAGCGGCAATCCAGGCAACGATCATGTAAGGCAGCACAGTGGTCAGGTATTCCAGCTTTCGTCCGCCGACAGAACCGGACAACCAAAAGAGCACCTCATCAAGGGCTTTGTCGTTGATGACGAGCAGTCCATGACGGGCAGAAGCAGACAGGGCGGTAATCGCCGCTCCAGCCAGGGTCAGCTTGACGGGGGTAAGGCCGTCCCTGCCGAATGATCCGAGCATGTATACAACGATTCCGCTGAAGCCGGCTCCGGCAAAAGCGATCCAGGTAAACTCCGTCAGAGAATTTATGGAAAAGAAGGTTACCGCACACACAATAAAGAATGCAGCTCCGGCGTTCAACCCAAACAATTCAACGTCAGCCACCGGGTTTCTTGTCAATGCCTGCAGCAGAGCTCCCGCCAGACCCAGACTGAATCCAACGGCCAACGCATTTAATACGCGGGGCACACGCACTTCTTTAATCACGATGTGCTCGTTCGTCCCATTGAAGTTGGTATAAGCGTCAATGGCTGTTTGCCAGCTGGTATCGACAACGCCAAAGATGAGACTGGAGTAGGACAAATAAAAAAGAAGCAATAGACCGACGAACAGTCCAAGAATCTTGAGAGAATGGTTGGACAAACGACTTTTCATGCAAATCCTTCTTCCCGACAATAGTAAACACGAGCAGTAATCTTCAGATTAAAGTTTAGTTTCTTTCGACCTATTCGTCAATGATTTTGAGAGTCATTATCATTTTCCTGTTGACTTCTCATGCTGGCGGTTGTAGGATAATTCATGTCGGTGATTTTAATTCTCATTTTCAATGACAGAAAGGGGATTTTCCAATTATGTTTTCACGTACATACCGACTGGTGCGAGGCAAATCTATCTTTGGCCTTATCATGGCAGTTCTTTTGATTCTCACCGGATGCGGTGGACAACAAGCCGAGCAAAAACCTGCTGAACAGCCGACTGCCGATGCTGGTAAACCATATGTAGTCAAGCATGCAATGGGTGAAACTGAAGTGAAGGGCACACCGCAAAAAGTGGTTGTTCTGACGAATGAAGGGACCGAAGCGGTTCTCGCTCTTGGCATCAAACCGGTTGGGGCCGTTCAATCCTGGACCGGCAATCCTTTTTACGATCACATTAAAGCAGAGATGGAAGGTGTTCAGGTACTGGGCATGGAAGACCAGCCGAACCTGGAAGCGATCGCAGCTCTGAAGCCGGATATCATTCTCGGAAACAAGATGCGTCACGAAAAAATCTACGAGCAGCTGTCCAAAATTGCACCTACAGTTTACTCCGAGACGCTGCGCGGCAAGTGGAAAGATAACTTCAAGCTGTACGCGGAAGCTTTGAACAAAAAGGCTGAGGGCGAAAAGGTGCTGGCCGACTGGGATAAACGCATCGCCGAATTCAAGGAAAAAGCGGGCGACAAACTGAGCACCAAAGTTTCCATTGTTCGCTTCATGCCTGGCCGTGTGCGCATTTATTACAAAGACACGTTCTCCGGTATCATTCTGCAGGAACTGGGCGTAGCTCGTCCGGAATCCCAAAACAAAGAAGAATTTGCGGCTGAAGTAACGAAAGAGCGCATTCCGGAGATGGACGGCGACATCCTGTTCTACTTCTCCTATGAAACAGGAAATGGAGAAGCGAGCAAATTGGAGCAAGAGTGGACGAACGACCCGCTTTGGAAAAACCTCAATGTCGTGAAAAACAACAAGGCGTACAAAGTGGATGACGTGATCTGGAACACCGCAGGCGGTGTAAAAGCAGCCAATCTGCTGCTGGATGATCTGAGCAAGTACATCATTGAAGGCAAATAAACAGTTGTAACAGGAAAAGCTGTCCTCACGAAGGGGACAGCTTTTTATGTCAAGAACGCAGCATTCCGTCTTCCGTAAACCAAAGCGGATAGCTGAGCATGGCCAGCATAATGGCGGTGATCGCCGCAGCCGAAGAAAATGAAAACATGATGATCACTTGAAAGCGAACCGCTTCAACCGGACTGGCGCCGGCGATAATCATGCCAGTCATGGCGCCTGGCAGTTGGACCAGGCCAATGGTTTTCATCGTATCAAATGTGGGGATCATGCTGGATTTGACGCATCTTTGCACGACCTGATGAATGGCTTGCTTGCGGGTAGCTCCCAGGCAAAGCAGCGTCTCAATCTCCCCGCGGGAAGTCTCCACCTCGCGGATCATGTGGGTGAGAAACAAGCCGGCGACGATCATGGAACTGCCGATGATCATGCCGCTGAGCGGGATGACGTACTGCGGTGTCCCTTCCACAATGTTCAGGCCTACGAGTACAGCCATGGTGAAGCCTTCGGTCGCAAAGAGGGTGATGGCGATCCGCCAAAAGACGCCTTTGATTCCTTTCCCCCGTTGGGTGGCATTCCATGACGCCACTCCGATCATGACGGCAATCATCAGCAAAATCAGCCCGGGTTGATTCCCGTGAAAGACAAACTGCAGCACGTACCCGATGAGGATCAGCTGGACAGCGGAGCGGACTGCGCTGATCATGATCTCTTTTTCCAGCTTCAGCCGCTGCCAAACAGAAAGCAGGACAGCGATAATGACAAAAATCAGGGCAAACCACATGGCCGAAGGCGACATCATTTTCCCTCCTTGCCGTTCAACGAGTCGCTGACAGAGTGGAGGAACTGTTTGGCTGCTTCCGTCGCGGGATTTGTGAAAAAGCTGGCGGCATCGGTATCTTCCAGTAGCCTGTGATCCGCCAGAAACCAGATCCGTTGGCCGAGATTTCTGGCTTGCTGCAGATCATGCGTCACCCAGATGAGAGTAGTTCCGTCAGCATAGTGGAGTTCGGACAGCATTCTTTCCACTGCCTGCTTGCTGACCGTGTCCAGGGAGGCGGTTACTTCGTCGAGCAGCAGCACTTCCGGACGCAGCAGCAGAGTGCGAATCAAGGCCAGACGCTGTTTTTGCCCGCCGGACAGTTGGGCAGCCGGTTTGGACCAGTCGATGTCGGCAAGTCCCAGTCGTTCCATCAAAGACAGCGCGTGCGCTTGATCAAACGGTTTGGCGTGCAGTCGGCTGACTGCGCGCAGGTTGTCTTCGACGCTGCCGGGCAGCATAATGGCATGCTGGGCCACATAGCTTACCTTGCTTCTCCATTGCTCCGGTTCCCACTTCGACGAGGGTATTCCATGCAAGCGGATGGTGCCGGTGTCCGGTTTGGTCAAGAGACCCAGAATCCGCAGCAGCGTACTTTTGCCCTGACCTGATTTTCCCAGGATATGAATGATGCTGGAGGTATCCACTTCAGCCGTTACCTGGGAAAATAGGGGAGCGGATTCCACCGTCTTGCTCAGCTGCTCGATTTGTAAAATAGGCGGCATGGTTCGTGGTCCTCCTTGCAAACGAGAAAAACACCGAAGCAAAACCTCGGTGTTTGGGTACAGGTTGTATGTAGTTACTTCTTCTCAGACAACCATTTTGCAACGGCTTGAACTTCCGGTTGCTTTTTCAAGAGACCTCCTGGCATGCCGCCTTTACCGTTTTTAATGATGTCGGCAATTGCCTTCTCATCGTATTTGCTGCCTACTTTGGTCAGGTTCGGACCGGCGATCCCTTCCAGGTTTTGTCCGTGACAGGAAGCGCAGTTTTGTTTGAAGATAGCGGCTGCATCGATATTGGCAGTAGGTGCGCCTGCTCCGCCTTTGGCTTCTTCACCGTGTTTTGGCGGGAAGAAAATAGATCCGACGAGTGCAAGAATGAATACGAGGAACAAGATACCAAACGAAGTAAAAAAGGCCTTCGCGGAGTCAATTACGTCATTTTGATTCATGTCTTTTTTGTTTGAACCAGCCATGTAACAAAGACCTCCTAATCTAATTAAACGGTACATGTGCAATTTTACGGCAAAATCTTGACAGTTGCAAGGAACCCGGCAAGACAGACAAAGAAAGTACACATTTTATAAGAAGTAGTATTGCCCAAAATTGCACAGGTTGCCGAGAGGCCTCGTCTGTGGTAGAGTGAAGATAATGGTTTTTTATTGTCTTGGCAATAAGTTTTGAGGTGAACGTACATGGTATTGGCTGCAAAAATTTTACTTGTCATCGCAAGTATTGGCTTAATTATTGTCGTGTTGCTGCAATCTGGAAAAAGTGCAGGCCTCTCCGGGGCAATCGGGGGCGGTGCTGAACAGCTGTTGGGAAAACAAAAAGCGAGAGGAATTGACGCTCTCCTTGGGAAACTGACCGTCGTGTTCGGTGTACTGTTTATGATTTCTACCATTCTGCTCGGATATGTCCTCCGAGCGGCAGCGTAAGACAATAGGTAGCAAAGGCAGCAAGGATATCTTGCTGCCTTTTTGTCTATGGGGATTGCAATTGCGAAGAATTGCGAATACTACATAGAAAGGGATCTTTTTCGGACACCACAGTCTTGTGCAAAGGAGGTTTGATTTCATGAAAGAACAAGACATACTTTCGTTCATGCGGGAACAGGCTTACCATCCGATGACCGTTGCGGAGCTGGAAGCAGCTTTTCAAATAAAGGACGCTGACGCATTCAAATCATTGGTGAAAACCCTGAATACCCTGGAGGATCGCGGCGAAATCATCCGCACCCGTGCCAACCGGTACGGTGTGCCGGAAAAAATGAATCTCGTGCGCGGCCGTCTGCAAAACCATCCAAAAGGGTTTGGGTTTGTCATTCCCGAAACACCGGGAGAAGCCGATATTTACGTTCATGCCAACGATATGAACGGTGCGATGCACGGGGATATTGTGCTGGCTCGGGTGGAGAAGGAAACAGGGGGCAACCGGCTGGAAGGTCGGATTATTCGCATCGTCGAACGCGGAATGAAAGAGATCGTCGGAACATTTAAGGACGAGACCTATTACGCCTTCGTCATTCCTGACGACAAACGGGTGGGGAAGGACATTTTCATTCCGAAAACGGCCTATAACGGGGCGGTTGACGGACATAAGGTCGTCGTCAAGATCGTCCGCTATCCGGAGGGCAGGGTCAATCCTGAAGGGGAAATCATCGAAATTCTTGGTCATAAAAACGACCCGGGCGTCGACATTTTGTCCATTATCCGTAAATTCGGGCTTCCGGAGGCTTTCCCCGCGGATGTGCTGGCAGAGGCGGATGCCGCCCCTGACGAAATCTCTGCGGAAGAGATCAAAGGGAGACGGGATCTGCGCGATCGAATGATGGTAACCATTGACGGAGTCGACGCGAAGGACCTGGACGACGCCGTTTCGCTGGAAAAGCTCCCGAACGGAAACTATCTGCTGGGCGTTCACATCGCCGACGTAAGCTATTATGTAAGGGAAAACTCCGCGCTCGACCAGGAAGCGTTCCGTCGCGGGACCAGCGTCTACCTGGTGGACCGTGTGATTCCGATGCTGCCGCACCGCCTGTCCAACGGCATTTGCAGTTTGAATCCACAGGTAGACCGCCTGACCGTCAGCTGTGACATGGAGTTGGACAAGGACGCCAACCTGGTCAAATACGACATCTTCCTCAGCGTGATCAAAACAAATGAACGGATGACCTACTCGGACGTGCGAAGCATCCTCAAAGACAACGACGAGGCGTTGATCGAGAAGTACAGCGAGCTCGTTCCCATGTTCCGCCTGATGGAGGAGCTGGCGCTCAAATTGCGGGCCAAGCGGATGCGGCGCGGGGCCATTGACTTCGACTTCCGCGAGGCGAAAATCTACGTCAACGAAGACGGAACCCCGACCGACATCGGCTTCCGGGAGCGTTCCATCGCCGAGCAGATCATTGAAGAATTCATGCTTGCCGCCAATGAGACGGTAGCTGAGCACTTCCACTGGATGAAACAGCCGTTTATCTACCGTGTTCACGAGGATCCCAACCAGGAAAAGCTGATGGCGTTTATGGAGTTTGTGACCAATTTTGGCTACAGCATACGCGGAAAGGGCAATTCCGTCCATCCCCGCGCGCTCCAGCAGCTGCTGGAGGAAGTGAAGGGGACACCGGAGGAAGTGATCATCAGCACGGTTATGCTTCGCTCCATGAAGCAGGCCCGCTACGACACCGAGAGTCTGGGGCACTTTGGTTTGGCCACCGACTTTTACACGCATTTTACCTCGCCGATTCGCCGTTACCCCGACCTGATCGTCCATCGTCTCATACGCGAATGGGTGGAGCGTGGAGAAATGTCGGAGGAGCGTGCCGGACACTGGCGGGAACACCTGCCGTTGATCGCCGAGCACTCGTCGCAGCGGGAGCGTGTGGCAGTGGATGCGGAACGGGAGACGGACGACCTGAAAAAGGCGGAGTACATGCTGGAGCGCATCGGCGAAGAGTTCGAGGGCGTCATTTCCGGCGTCACCTCGTTTGGTATCTTCGTGGAACTGCCCAACACCATTGAGGGGCTGGTACACGTCAGTTACCTCACGGATGACTATTACCATTTCCATCAAAAGATGTACGCGCTGGTCGGCGAGCGGACGGGCAAACAGTTCCGCATCGGCGATGTCGTGCAGGTGCGTGTCGCCAACGTCAACGTAGACGAGCGGGCCATCGACTTCGAGATTGTCGGGATGAAAAAGAGCAACCAGTACCGTCCCCGCGGAGAGCGAACGGCTAAAGTAATCGACGGTCGCGGGGGAAAACGCGGAGCCACTGCCAAACCGGAGCGCAGAAAAGAGAAGGAACATCCGGCTGCGCGCAGAAAGCGTGCCAGCGAGCGGAAAAACCGGATTGCGACTGCAGAGATCGGTGTCATCCCCATGGAAGAAGGCGGAGAAGAAAGCCCGAAACGGGAAAAAGCCTTTTGGGAAGATCTCGTCCACGCCAAGAAACACAAGAAGAAACAGGTGGTCAGCCAGGCCAAGAAGAAACGACGGTAGCATCTTGTCACACCGCACAATTTTTGCTAGACTAACTGGTACCAATCACGCAGGGAGGTGATCCCATGTCCAAGGCAAAGGCTGGCAACAAGACCGTGGCCCAAAACCGAAAAGCACGCCACGATTACCATATTGATGACGTCTTCGAGGCCGGCATCGCGCTGACCGGCACGGAGATCAAATCCATCCGTGCGGGTCGCGTACAGTTGAAAGACAGCTTTGCCCGTGTCGAGAACGGGGAAGTGCTGCTGCACAATGTGCACATCAGTCCCTACGATCAGGGCAACCGCTTCAACCATGAGCCGGAGCGGACGCGCAAGCTGCTGCTTCGCCGTCTGGAAATCCTCAAGCTTCGCGGTCTCACCCGGGAAAAGGGTTATTCACTCGTTCCGCTCAGCATTTACCTGAAGGGCGGTTGGGCCAAGGTCGAATTGGCTTTGGTGCGAGGCAAGAAAAATTACGACAAGCGCGAAGACCTGAAGAAGAAGGAAGCGGCACGGGACGTGGAACGTGCACTGCGCGAGCGGCAAAAAGTGTAGCTGCTGGCGGACGCTGGCAGGCCTGGCACAAATCTACGTTGAGTTTTGTGCAGCAAATGTGCTATATTGATAAGGCAATGAGTTGATTCAAGAAAAACAGTCTAGGTGTGGAAACGTTGCCTTCTTCGCCTAGACTTTTCTAATCTCCTTTTCATTATCATCCTGGGGGCGTTTTGGATTCGACGGGGATGGTAGAGCATAAGAAGCGAGCCGGGGGGCTGCGGACCTCGTCATCAACGCGGAAAGCCATAACTGGCAACAAACAACTTTCTCTCGCTGCCTAATAACCAGCGAGGCGCTACCACTCCATCGCCCGTGTGGCGTGACTAGCGCTCACTTCTAGCGGGATACGCCGGAGGTCTCCGCCTGGGGCCAAAGGAAGAAGATCAATCAGGCTAGGTAACGGGTCAGCGCGTCACTCCGCGAATCCGGTACCGAACTCCAAATGAGTGACTGCGCTCGGAGATGCTTATGTATCGCCGTTTTCGGACGGGGGTTCGAATCCCCCCGCCTCCACCATACATAAAATAAAAGCACCCTTGTGGTGCTTTTTATTTTATGTACGTGAGGGAGCAGGATTTGACCTCACAAGTCCGAACGGACGGGAGGTTCGTCCGTGAAGGAGCGAAGCGACTGAACGCATCGATATCATCCATAAAAGGCGAAGGAGCTGTGCGACTGAGCAATAAGATGAAGATATCGCTAATCCCCCCGCCTCCACCATACATAAAATAAAAGCACCCTTGTGGTGCTTTTTATTTTATGTACGTGAGGGAGCAGGATTTGACCTCACAAGTCCGAACGGATGGGAGGTTCGTTCGCGGAGGAGTGGAACGACGGAGCGCATGGGAACTTTCCGCTGAGAAGACAGCGGAGGCTAGGCGACGGAGGGAAAATGGAAAGTTCCCATTATATCCCCGCCTCCACCATACATATCCACAATTTTGAGTTTGAATATAACGTCTACGTGATCTTTGTAGACAATCACTTTTTCAACGTAACTGCTAATGAACTTCTTGATTTCCGTAATGTTTTTCTGAGTTACATAATCTTTGAACGTAGCGAACAGTTGTCGCAGGATATCCTCTGTGATGACTGTTTTTATTTTGTCGCAATTATTAAAATTTATTTTTATTAGAAATATTTCGTAAAATTCAATTAAATAAAAACATCAACTATATAACTTAAATGTGGTCAAGATAGCAAGAATAAATACGTTCACAGATTTGTCACAAATAATTTGCTCGTCGAATACACAACAGTCGAGCTGGTTTCAGTTAAAAACCAGTTCATTTGCAGCTCTCATATTATTCGTCAGTAGCGTGTACATAAAAAATGCTTCTCGTTGTTCCATGGAGATTTTATGCAGTTTATGTTTTAATGCCAATATGCTTAGAAATCCTTTCAGATATTTGCTTGATAGGCCCCGATAAACCGAACTTTCTTGAGCAAAATGGCGTAGGAATTCAGAAACCGGACTATTCCAATCTCGTTTCTCTACTGTCGTCAGTCCTTCCGGTGGGCCAAAGAACCATACATGTTTGGGAACAATGTTGTTCGGAAGCCCCGACTTGGGAACATTTGCAAGTATTTTTGATCTTTTTTGAACTTGATTCAAAAAAGATCGCCAAAGCTTTGAACGGTTACGCTTCATCCGGAATAGGTAGTTACCCAGTCGATCCTTGGCTACTAGAAGAAAGATTTGTTCATTATCCTTCCCTTCTTTTCTTGAACCGCGAATTAATTTGGCTCCTGCTTGACTAGTAAGCGCTACTTCTTCGACTTCAATGACCCCTTGCAATCGCTGTTGATAAAAATCAGTTGCGAGTTGCAAAAACTTTTTTCTCCAGCGGTAAAGGGTTACCTTACTCAGCCCTAATTTTTTTGACATTTGCCCTAAACTTGCTCCTTTAACCGTCATCTCCATAAATTCAAGCCATTTTTTCGGGTGGCGACTGCGGTGCATGAGAGATTGGGATAAATCATTCAAAGTTGCTCCACAATTTTTACATTTATAGCGGTTGCGCCCCCGATAGTGGGCATGAAAAGCAAATGTGTCCTTTCTTTTGCAGTTCCGGCACTGGAGGCCGCTATATTGGGCGTATGATTGATACTTCTTCCAATTTCTTTGAATATCGGCAAATAAATGCTGGTTCTCTGTCATCCTATTTTCTTCGTTAGATCCTCGCCGAGTCATATTTTTTACCTCCGCACACTAATCTTTCTTTAATTCTATCATGTAGAGATGAATAGGAACCACAATTAACTTAACTAATGAAAGGGGGAAATAATTGCCGAACTGTAGCAACGTGGATTTTTTTCATATTCACATTTACCATATTCGATAAGAAAAATCGGATGGGAGGATCATCTCCATGGACCATTCCATGTCACCTGCAATGCTGCGAGGCGTTCCCGAATTTCGTTATTTAAACGCAGACAATGTAGCTCGATATCGGGCTGTGATGCGTTATTTCTATCAGGAATACCAGCGGCTACGCTACTGGCTCCGGGTAGAAGAGGTACTCGAAGGAGTGAAACAGTGGGGGATACTGGAAGGATATACAGTTGAACAGTGCCAGGCAGATCTGGAGCAACTCAAAGAATGGCGCAATCTTGCGTCCAGACACGATGGCGGCCGTGCCCAAACTGTGGAAGAGTATATGAGAAAGAAGAGTCAGTATGTACTGACACCATATTCAATCGAAATCGAGCGGATGTTGGAAACGCTTGAAACCATCAAGGGGTACGGCGGGTCGTTGGAGACGACTTACCTTGATACGATTTCGGAGTGTCTGGTAGCTGTACGAGCAAGCGGCGGGCTGTTTCAGGAAGGGGAAGCATCGGTTTGCTGGGAAAAACTGTATCAGGCATTTAAAACCATGCATGAGAATGCCGCTGACTTCATCGCCAGCATGCATTCGATTCAAGCAGAACAGATGATGGCTACTGAAGCGTTTTTGTTGATGAAAGACAAACTGACCGACTATTTGCAGCATTTTATCAAAGGGCTGCAGAAAAAAGCCTATCAAATTGAAGGGCATCTGCAGAAAATCTCCCCTTCTGTGGCTGAAACGTTTATGGAGCAAGTCGTGGGTGACGAGATGCGAAAGCCCCGGTTGGAAGAAAGCTTTTCACGTGAAGAGATGGCCAATTCCTTACGACAAGGTTGGCAAAATCTGAGAAAATGGTTTTTGGGAGAAGGAAGCGAGCAGAGCGAGCTTGTATTACTGGAGCGGGCAACCAAAGAGACGATCGCGAAAGTGGTTCGTTGTGCATTGAGGCTGCAAGAGCGAAAACGGGCTGGAATCAGCCGGAAGAAAGAACTGGAGTATTTGGCACAGTGGTTTGACAGCCTGACTTCGTTGGATGACGCACACTGCCTTGCCGCGTATGCGTTTGGCCTGTTCCCCAGCAGGCATCTGCAAGGCGAGGACGAACGTACGACCGATCTTGCCGATATTTCCATGTGGAATGAAGTGCCCAAGATTCGGGGGGTTCGTTCACGTAGCCGGAAAAGGCTTTCGCGCTCGGAAACGGAACCGGTTAGACAATCGGAGAACAGAAAGAAGGCTGCAAGGGCCGTCATTGAGCGGCAGCTTCAGGAGGAGCGAGAGTTTGTCCACCGGATGGCTAGGAAGAAGCAGGTACGCATCTCTGAATTGGGTGTAGTCGATGCAAAGACGCGTTTGCGGTTATTGCATTGGATCGGCCGCTGTATGGGAAATGTCTCCCGTTCGTTTGTTACAGCGGAGGGAATCAAAGTGCGGTTGCAACTGGCGCAGTCCGGCGAGATGACAACGTTGCTGTGTGAAGACGGCAAACTGGACATGCCCGACTATACGCTATGGTTTGACGTGCCTTATAAGGAGGAGACGGTTCATGGGTAGAGGCGGTACTCGGTCGTGGGCTCTGCGTCGTATGCGGATGCAAGGCAGAGCAGGAGACGATGTGTGGCGGGAAAGACGCAAGGCATGCGCCCTTGCTCTGCTCAACCGACCGTGGATCACCAAGGAGGAGGATCCGGAGTTGTTTTACTGGATTCGCGACCAGTATCGTGAACTGAGGGACTGGTTTGCGGAATACGCCGGATTTCCCTTGATCCTGACCAGGGCCATGGCAAAATTGGACAAGGCTCCGTTGCGGGCATACCCGTGGATGGGCATCCAGGAATTTCGTGAGCCGAGGGATTATACCTTTTTTACCTACGGATTATGGTTTTTGGAAGGGAAAACGGAGTTGGACCAATTCCTGTTAAAAGACATGGTGGTACAAATCCGGGAACAGATGGTTGGAACGGGACTGCATGTCGATTGGGAACTCTATCACCACCGTTTGTCGATGGTGCGTGCATTAAAGAAGCTCAAACAGCTTGGGGTGCTAATCGCGGTGGATGGTGATGAGCAGGATTGGGCCCACAACGATGAAAACAATGTCCTCTACGAATGCACCCCGTATGTCCGATATGTGCTGCGTCACTTTCCAGAGGAGCTTACACGCTTCACTGAAATTCATGAACTCAATATCCAGATGGTCTATACGGACACAGCAGACGGAGAAATGAGAAGGCGTCGGCATCGTGTCTACAGGAGGCTTTTATTGGAGCCGGTTATCCTGGATCAGGATTGGGATCCGGACGATTTGTACTATGTCATTACCCAGCGCAGGTCGTTGATCGAGCAACTCCGTACCATGTTTGGCTGGGAAGGAAGCCGGTATCGGGAAGGATTATTGTTTTTTCATCCAGACTCCACCAGTGACGGAGATCTTTTTCCCACCATGTCGGCTATATCCGATTTGGTATTGCTGTTAGCGGGAGAATTGAGACGGCTGCTGCATGCTGAGTCGTCGCTTTGGTATGTGGAACAAAATGGGGAGATGGTGCTTGGCCGCACGGATTTGGAAAATCTGTTGCTTGTTTTGCGCCAACGCTACAAAGAATACTGGAGCAAGGAGCACCAGGAGATGACAGCGGCAGAATTGGCTGAAGCTTTGACCAGGCATATGAGTGAATGGGGATTGGGACGTTGGCAGGATGAAAACCGGTTCGCCATTTCCCCCGTGCTGGGCCGTTGGAATGGCAACTATCAAGCAGAAGATCTGGAATAAGGGGAGGGAGATTCATGCAGCTTGAAAATGAATCGTTGAATGAGTCTACCGCTGCTGTTGCTGAAAATCAGACACGCAACCGCTGGGAGATGGCACGGGCAGGCATCTTCAATTTTTGGGTGTACGATGATGAAGAAATTTCACTGGAGGAAGGGCGTCTCATCCTGCGTGGGACAAACGGCGCGGGAAAATCAGTGACGATGCAAAGCTTCCTCCCGCTGGTGCTGGATGGCGACAAGCGGCCGCAGCGTTTGGACCCGTTTGGCTCACGGGACCGACGCGTTGAATATTATTTGCTGGGCGATGATGGCAAACATACCGACCGTATCGGGTATTTATGGATGGAGTTCCATCATCCGCAAAAAGGCATATACAAAACGATCGGCATCGGGTTGCGTGCGCGCAGGGCTGCTTCCCAGGTAAGCTTTTGGGGGTTTCTGCTGGACGACGGCCGCCGGGTGAACCAGGATTTCTGGTTGTATGACCGGGTTGCCTGGTTGGAGGGGAAAGGAAAATACCCCCTTGATCGACGTGAATTGGAAGCGAGGATCGGTGCCGGGGGACAGGTGGTACAGGAACAAAAAGCGTACCGCGATCTGGTGAACAAAGCGTTATTTGGCTTTTACGACAGCGAGGCCTTTGCCGATTTAATGAACTTGATCATCCAGCTACGCAGCCCGAAGTTGTCCAAAGATTTCAAACCATCGGCTATTTATCATATCTTGACGGAAGCGCTGCCGCCCCTCCAGGAAGATGACTTGCGCCCACTTTCCGAGGTTTTGGAAGATATGGACCAGATCGCGGATCGTTTGGATGAGCTAAAGCTGCACCAGAGCGAGCTGGAAAAGCTGGAGAAATCATATGACCGTTATAATCGATTTCTCCTCTATCAAGCATCAGAGGAGGTGCTTGATGCCAAAGCAAAAGCGGACGAAGCTGCGAAGCATGTTGAAGAAGTTCAAGCTCAGTGCAGTGAAATTGAACAAAAATTATCGGATTCCCATCAGCGGTTGCAGGGATACCGCGTCCGTTTGCAAGAAGTTAATGCAGATCTGGATGTATTGAATCGGCATGAAGCCATTGAAAAGCATAGAGAACTGCAAGCGATGGAGGGGAGTTTTGCCGAAACAGGGCAGTATTTGCACAAATCGCGTGCACGCATTAATGGACTAAGACAGCGTCAGGACCGGATGCAATCGGAAATCGTGCGGAATGAAGGTCTAATGACAGAGCAGTTGCGCGCCCAGGAAGAACAGCTGCTGGAACTGGAGAGTCTGGCAAGGGAGATGGAACTTGCCGAGCACGATGTCTACCATCGTTATTGGCACCAACATCCTCCTGAAGAAGACAGATTTGTTCTTGAGTGGAAAAAGGATGTGGCCCGCCACCGCGAAGCGATCGAGCATGCATGGAAGATTGCGCAGGCAGAGCGGGAAGCGTGGAACAGTCTGCAGGAATTGGAGAAGGAACTGGGAGCCATACGTCAGGAACGTGACGCAGCCGAACTGGCGAAGGTTGAGTCTGAAAAGCAGACAGAAGCGGCCCTGCAACAGCTAAAAGAGGAGATTGTTCAGTGGAAACAGCGAGTGAAAGGGCTTGCTGTTGAAGAAAAGACGTTCCAGCGGATTTTGCAGGCGGTTTCTGCTATTTCTGTGACAAACAGGAATTACGCCAGTGTGAAGCAACCTGTAATAGAAACCGCAGAAGAGATTCGGAGACAATGGAAGGAACAGGAGTGGCAACTCCGCCACGACATGCAGCGGATCGAAGAAGAGCGGGCCGATCACAAGCGGGAGCAGCAGGCTTGGCGGGAGAGCCGTGAACCGGAGCCGGAACGCAGCGACGCTAGAACAGCTTCGCGTGTTAGCCGGGGTGCAGGAGAAGGGGCACCGCTTTATGCGGTGTGCGATTTCCTGGGACACTGGACCGAGGAGGAGCGAGCCCGCATCGAAGGAGTACTGAGCGCTTGCGGTTTGCTTGACGCATGGGTAACCCCTGATGGACGTATTGGCAGACTCGAAGAAGGGGAAGAAGTATGGCTTACACCTGCGCCAGTGGAATGGGGGTATACCCTCGCCGATGTGCTGAAGCCTGTTCCATCGCCGGAAAGAGGTCTGGATGAAGCAATGATCGATGCTGTTTTGCGGACGTTTGCCTGGAGAGAGGTAGACGACACGCCGCAATTTGAAGAGTTGGACACAACGTCTATCTGGATTGGCTCCTCCTTCTTTCAATTTGGGCCGGTTCGCGGGTGTGTGACGGATACCCAGCCAGCCCGTTTTATCGGTAAGGAAGCCCGCCGTCGCTTCAAGCTGGCGGAAATTGAACGGTTGCAGCGCGAGATAGAGGCATGTGATCAACAACTGGAGGAGTTATCCAAGCAAGTAAGTGAAATCCAGGTGGCCATTACTCAGGTGGATGAGGATGTGCAGGCGTTTCCGGATGACAAGCTGGCTCAAGAGCGATTGGACGCGCTGGCCGAAGCCGTGCACCGACTCAATGCGGTGATGGCCCATGCGCAGCGGATGGCCGATCGGGTGCGGGAAAAGAACAATCATTGGCAGCAGCTGAAAATCGAGTTGGCAGTCAGCACCGAGCAATGGTCCCGCCTCAACAACCTCGGAGAGTTGCAAGTAGCGAGAGAAACGATCCAGCATTATTTGAACGGCCTATCCGATTTGCATGCGGAGTGGAGACAGTACAGGCAGTCGGCTCAAACCATTCGGAGGTTGCAAGAAGAGGCAGAGGAACTGCTGTCGGAAGTTGAAAATGAAACAGAACTGGCGTACGAGCTGGAGGAGAAATATCACTCTTTGAAAGTAAAGGTCGAGAGCCTGCGTCGCCACATGCAGGAGTTGGGCATCCACGATTTGTATGAACGCATCTCCCGGTTACATGCAGAGAAAAAAGGATTGGAAGGACAAATCGTTGACGAAGACCAAAGAATAAGAGAGGCGGAAAAAGATCGGGCGCGGTACATGGAGCGACTCGAGACAAGAAAACGTCAATTCGACGAACTGCAACAGGCAGTAGAACGCGCTATGCAAAGATGGAATGGAGAAATGTCATTGGGGCTTGTAGCGGACTGGACGGATGTATCCAGATCGGAATGGGACGATCTTGAGGTATTTCGCCTTTGCAAAGCCGTCTATCAGGAATTGCAGCCTTCCTCGGCGGGCAGAAACCGCGAAAGCGTGACTTCGTCGTTGCTCGATCAGTTTAATGCGGTCCGCCAATTATTAATGGATTATGCGCTGGAAGCCGTGGTTGATGACAAGACCGGGCGGGTAACAGTTGTATCAATGCGCGATCGGTTGCGACCGCAAACCCCGTCTGCCCTGCTGGAGGAGATTAACGCCCTGATTTTGGAGCAGTCCGGTTTGCTGGATGAAAAGGATCGACAGCTTTACGAAGAAATTATCTTGCGCAGCGTAGGCAAAACGATTCGCCAGCGCATTATGCGTGCCGAACAGTGGATCAAGGAAATGAACCGGCTGATGGCAGAGCGCAACACCTCAAGCGGATTGAAATTGCAGTTGCAATGGGTCCCCAAAGCCGCACAGTCGGAAAAAGAGATGAACGCCGAGCAATTGGTGGAGCTTTTGCGCCGGGATGCGCGGCTGCTGCGGGAAGACGAGGTTGAACGAATGATCGAGCATTTCCGCTCGCGGATCCAGTGGGCGAAACAGGGGGCACAGGAAGAGAGAGAGTCGCTTCGCAAACACATTTACGAGATCCTGGATTACCGGACGTGGTTCCAGTTTATGCTTCGGTACAAAAAGGGCGGGGAGGCAGGATACCGGGAGTTGACCGACTCGAGATTCAACGTGATGAGCGGTGGCGAAAAAGCGATGTCGATGTACATCCCGCTGTTTGCCGCTACGTATTCACGGTACGCAGACGCCAGTCCCGAAGCGCCCAAAATCATCTCTCTGGACGAGGCGTTTGCCGGTGTTGACGAAGAAAATATCCGCGACTTGTTCAAGCTCCTGACCGAAATGAATTTCGACTACATGATGACCTCGCAGGTGCTCTGGGGTTGTTATGATACGGTCCCGAGTCTGTCTGTGGTGGAAATCTATCGCCCCAATGATGCCGACTTTGTTACGTTGTTCCGCTATCGCTGGAATGGAAAGCGACTCGAATTGTTTCCCACTGATGAAGCGGCGGCTGCAAGTGAGGAGAATGGATATGGACGAACTACGGATGAATGAGATCAAGGCATTTTTTTCCGAGCCTGGGCTTGCGCGATTTTTAGATGCTGTTCGAGCCACTTATCGTGCGCGAGGCTTGTCCGGATTCATTCGAGTGAAACAGCTTACTTCCGAAGAATGCGATGTGTTAGGAGGACTACTGAGAGAACTACAGAAGCCTGGGGAAGATTTGAAATTCTCGATACGAAAACTGGAAAACATCTTGCACCAAAGCGGCTTCACGATTCAGGAATTGCTTGCTTGTTTGGATGGGCAGGAGGTATTGACGCGAGCCGAACGGGAACAACAAGCTGAGAGAAATTGGAATCACTTTATCGATGAGTCGTTGAAGGCAATGAGGTGTGGCCAATTGCCGGTACGGATCGTCGAATGGGTGGAACGATTGCGTATAGGAGCAGCACAAGGAAGCCGGATTTTGCGCAGACTACATGTGCAAAATCCGGAAGATGCCCGTCAACAATTTGTATACTGCCTGGATGCGCTTAGCCGTGTGTGGGAGAGGAAGCAGAAAAAGATTGTACAGGATGACGGTGAAGTTTCCGGCATTTTGATTCGCCTCCCCGTGCTGGCTGCGAAGGTTGCAAGAGACGCCCACGCGTTTGATTTCAAAAATCCTGCCGGACGATTGCTGTGGCACGGTCTTCGAGAGATTTTTTCAGAGGTATCGGATGACAAGCCAAACGATTCACTCGACTCAATGGATGCTGACGATGAATGGGAGTCGTCCGGCATAATTGACATGGGCGGGATTCATGTGGCTGATCCAGTCAGAAGCTTAGAAATTCGAAAAACGTATCGATTCGCTGGCATAGCTGACGATGATATCTCTTCCCAAGTCATTCTCTTTGCGCCGCAACTGACAGAAAAGAGTGAAGAGCTTGTTCTAACACTGAGACAGGTAGAGAGATTGACTGCCATTCCAAAATTCTCCGGCCTGTATGTAGTTGAAAATCCTTCGGTCTTTGCGACTTTGTTGGATGGAACGCTGCAATATGAGAAATATAGGAACCGTTCGTCCTATGATAGCGCTCCGATTTTAATCTGTTTAAACGGACAAGCGAGTGCGGCAACGATTCGATTGATAGACCGTTGTTTGGAGGCAAGTGACCAAAATGACGTGCGGCTTCACTATTCTGGAGATTTCGATGTAAAAGGATTGACTATTGCACAAGGACTTGCGCGGAGATATGGGAAGCACTTTGTGCCGTGGCGGATGAGCGTGGCGGATTACGAAAGATTCGCTCATTACGGTATGACTTTGGCGGATCAGGAGAAAGAGCAACTGCAAAAAATGACGGTTGATTGGGATAACAGCCTTTGTACCCGTATGAGTTTGCTTGCGTCAAAGGTTCATCAGGAAGTGTTTGTTGAAGAGCTATTGCATGATTGGGTGGAAGCTTACGGGTCGGAGGTGTAGGGATTGTTTCAGGGATCGCAAGAAGAGGATTTTGATAAGGTATGGAGTGAGATAAAAGAGATACTTACCATACAAACGGATCGTGAAAAAGCTGTGAAATTTGTAAAGTGGATGAAACTGAAAGCTATGTTAGCATTTGGTTCGGAACCATCCTTTCATTTTCCCATTTTCCGAAAGGGAATCTATTGGGCAGAATTGGGGGAAAATATAGGTAGCGAAGAAAATAAGCACCGGCCAGTTGTTCTTCTATGGAGCACAAAAGAAGCTCCAATCGCCGTAGTTGTGCCACTAACGACACAGCGCCTGAACGATGAATACTTTTTCCATATCGATCTGGAGCACTTTAATAACACAGCGCTAATCGAACAGATTCGAACGATAAGCTTAAGAAGAATCACGTATCCGTTACGAGTAAAGGGAAGGGTAGCTTCCGTAAGTCATCAAGACATAGTCAAAATTGATGAGGCAATTAGGAAATTGTTTACCACAAGACATAACGAAACTTGACAGAAGCTTTTTGTCATGCAATAATTCATAGTGAAAGCATTGATCCCGTGAGCAATCACGTAAACCTAATTGATCCCAAAAGAGCAACTATCATAGTTGCTCTTTTGTCATATTTTTTGGTTTACAGCATATAATATCATTACATTGATCCCATAGCATTGGCTATGTAGCGGATTGATATGGGGAAAGCCCCGGAAGACCTCCTTGCGTAAGAGGAGGTCTTCTTAACATGTCTCTGAGGATCGTGGATTAATCTGCCACGAACCGCCTCCACCATACATAAAATAAAAGCACCCTTGTGGAGAGCACTGCAAAACGCTTCCGTTATATGGAAAACGGAGGCGTTTTTTCATTTTATGTACGAGGCGTGGGGAGGTGAGGCCCCCCTGGGTTCGCACCGCGAGGGACCGAAGCGAAGCGGGGGGAGCCCGGATCGGAATCCGACAGAGGCGTGGCCGAGCAAAGAGAGGCTTGAAGAAGAAGTGATGACGATCGGCATGAGCGGACGATGGTCAAATCAAATAACCACTTGCTGAACACTGCGAACAAAGGGTTTATAATGGGTAATAGCAACTGGCTACATTATCGCGGCAGGCGTTACAAAGGTGGTCATTTTTATGAATTCCTCCAGGAAAAAGGGCAGAGTCAGTCTGTTAACGCAGTTGGTGCTGCTGATCTCTATTGTCGTACTGTTTAGCATGTTTATCGGAAATACGCTCTTTTCCCTCATTCTTGACGATATCATCGATCGCTATCTCGGGCAGCAAGCCATGACTGTCGCAAAATTGGCAGCCATGAACGAGCGGATTATCGACGCGTTCGATGATGAAAACCCTTCGCAAGTAATTCAACCCATTGCGGAGAAGATTCGCATAGAGACAGGGGCGAGTTACGTTGTAATCGGAAATAAGGAAGGAATTCGATATTCTCACTATAATCCTGAAAATATCGGCCAACCGATGGGAACGAGCAACGATCCCGTTTTCCTGGAAAATAAATCAGTGATCTATCGAGGAGCGGGTATATCGGGACCGGCTATTAAAGCGAAAACACCCATTATCGACAAAAACGGGGAAACGATCGGAGTGTCATCGGTCGGGTTTGTCATGGATGAAGTGGAGGAAAGAGTAGAGGAATATAAAGAGAAAATCATTCAGCTTTCCCTGCTCCTCTTGGTCATTGGTGTTGTCGGTGCCATCATCATAGCCCGTCGCGTAAAAAAGCTGATTTTCGGTCTGGAACCGGAAGAAATCTCCTTTCTGTTTACGGAAAAAGAAGCCATACTGGAATCGATTCGTGATGCGATTGTTGCCGTCGACATGCACGGTCGTGTCGTTTCCATGAATAAAAGGGCTCGTGAACTTTTGCAGCAAAATCATCTGACCATCGGTGGAAAGATTACAAATCCCCATTTGTTGGAGATCATTCACGGAGTAATTCAAACAAACCAGGGAGAAAACCACCATAAAATATTGCTGGGTCACGAAATTTTTGTGATCGATTATTCTCCGATCATTAAGGATAATGAAGTGGAGGGTGTTGTGTTTACGTTCCGCTCCGAATCGGAGATCGAGCAGTTAACAGATGAAATGACAAAAATCAGCACCTTTTCAGAAAACATGCGTGCGCAAAATCACGAATATTTGAATCGTTTAAACACCATTTATGGCTTGTTAAAGCTAAAAGAATACGACAAGGCACTTGCTTTAATCTCTGATGAAGTAAAAGAACGACAGGACATTATCGCTTTCCTCATGTCCTCTGTGAAGGATCCGTACATTGCCGCCTGTTTGCTCGGCAAACTGAATCGTTCCAAAGAGCTGAAAGTTTCGTTGGAGATTGATCATGAGAGCAACTTGACCGATATTCCACAATCCATCGATACCAAATTACTCGTGACGATCCTTGGCAACGTGATTGACAATGCCCTTGAGGCTGCCTTGGAGAACAAGGGTCTTGACGCTGCCGTAAAAGTTTCGTTTACCGATTTGGGTCGCGATATCATTTTTGATATCGAAGACAATGGACAGGGGATTCCCAAGGAACATGAAAGGAAAATATTTGAGAACGGATTCACAACGAAATCCGGTGAAAACCGCGGACTCGGACTGGCGATCGTAAAAAACTCCCTGGCGCTTTTAAATGGACAAATGTATCTGGCCAGGAGCACGCTAGGCGGATCGAGATTTACGATTGTTGTTCCGAAACAGTAAGACAGAGTCTGGAGGTGGACGTCTTGTCAGAAAACCCCATTCGAGTCATGATCGTGGAAGATGACGAAATTGCCGCAAAAATTTACGAGCAGTTCACGCAAAAAGTAGAGGGGTTCCAAGTGATTGCCAAAGCTTTTACAGGAAAACACGCCTTGGAACTGCTGCAAGTTTTCACACCGGATCTCCTCTTGTTGGATATTTTTTTGCCTGATATGAACGGGATTGATTTATTGCGTGAGGTCAGAAAGAATTATCGAGGCATTGATGTCATTCTGATCACGGCCGCCAATGATGTTGACACGGTTAGCGAGGCCATTCGCGGCGGAGCGATCAGCTATATCATAAAGCCGATTATCATCGACAAATTTTTAGCTACATTGGAACAATTCGCGTTGACGAGACGGCAGTTGAAGCACGCCAAATACATGGATCAAACCGAAGTGGACATGCTGTTTCCCACAGCGAATAAAGCGGCAGCAAAAAAGCCGGACGAAGCTGTTGTCCAGTACCCGAAAGGAATCGACAAACTTACATTAAAGCTGGTTCGGGACAAAATGCGGATGGTCGCTCACAGCATCAATGCAGATGATTTGGCAAGCCTGGCTGGAATGAGTCATTCAACAGTGAGAAGATACCTGGAATATTTGGTTTCGATCGATGAAGTTGAGGTCGAGACCGTATACGGTACAGTAGGGCGTCCAGAAAGAAAGTACAAGTGGTTGGGAAAAACGCAGGGGGCTGATTGAAAGAGCAGCCCCTTGGATCGAATCTATTATTTGCGTGGTTTTTCAAACAGGGCCATCCACTCATCCACTTGCAGGGAGACAATCTGACCGTCCTGGACAACCACCGAGAAGTACTCATGTATTTCCTTTTCAGCCGCTTCTATATACTGTGTGACTTGTTGAACCTGCTGCTCCGATTTTGCCGTACGTCTTACCCATACCGGATAGGGGAACGTTTTCTTGCGAATCAACGATTGCTGCTCGCGCAAAGCGGAATCATTGATCCAGTTCATCCATTCCGCGATGGAATAGCTCCTCACGTGACTTTCATCCCGCAATTTTTCCAGCGTATTGACAAACAGATCCAGCTGTTTATCTTCCGGTGCGATATTATCAATCAGTAAAAATTTCCCCCCCGGTTTTAACACTCGGCTCACTTCATTGACAAATGCTTGGGGATTTGGAAAATGGTGTGCCGCGATCCGGCATGTCACCGCATCAAACGTTTCGCTCAAAAATGGCAGCGCTTCCGCATCGGCAACGACATAAAAAACATTGTCGCAGGACTCTTTCAGATGCTTTTGGGCGGCCTCCAGCATGGGCTGTGTCAGGTCAGTCGCAAATACGTGCGCGACATGAGGGGAGATCGCTTTGGTAACATGACCTCCGCCTGTCGCAATGTCAAGACATAGCCAGTCCGCACCGGGACTTAGCCACTCTACCAGCTGATTGAGATCGTCAGCTTTTGCGTGCGTTTCACTTTTTACATATTTTTCGGCATTTTTGGCAAATTGGTTTTGTACGGCCTCTTTGATCTTATCATCTTTAAACATTGGTACCCTCCATTCTTACGCTTCTTCGTTCATAACCACATTTTTTCCTTTCATTTTCAATACGATGGGTACAGCAATCCACAAGGCTGCGATGAGCAAGAAAACAGCGGAGACCGGTTTTTGCAAGAAGATCATCAGATCCCCGTTTGATATCGTCAGCGCTCTTCGCAGGTTGTTTTCGATCATCGGTCCGAGCACCAATCCAAGCACAATAGGGGCGATCGGATAGTCGTGACGGGCAAGCACGTATCCGACGATGCCGCAAGCGATCAACAGCATCAGATCAAATGTGTTCAATTGGACCGCGTAAACACCGAATACCGATATGGCAACAATCATCGGAATCAAATATTTGGGCGGGGTTGCAATAATCTTTGCGAACACTTTTACCAGCGGCAGATTGAGGATGAGCAGCATGATATTGCCGATAAACATGCTTGCGATCAATCCCCAGGCAACCTGCGGATGTTCCTCGAACAGCAAGGGACCCGGCTGAATGTTGTACATGATCAGAGCCCCCATTAATATCGCTGTGGTCCCTGAACCCGGTATTCCCAAGGTTAGGAGCGGAATCATCGCCCCGCCGGAAGCGGCGTTGTTGGCGGATTCGGGTGCGGCGACACCCTCTATGGCCCCTTTGCCAAATGTTTCCGGACGCTTGCTGATTTTCTTCTCCACGATATAGGAGAAAAAGGAAGCCAATGTCGCCCCGGCACCAGGCAATACGCCAATGAAGAAACCTAAAAAAGACCCGCGGACAATAGGACCGGCGCTATCCTTTAATTCCTGCTTCGTGGGTGTAATTCTGGTAATGCGCGCGATGGTCCCCGCATTCTGTTCTTTCTCCAAAATGGTTTTAAATACCTCCCCGAGGGCAAACAAACCGACGGCGATCGTCAAAAACTCCAGTCCCTGATATAAAATCGGAAAATCGAACGTGAATCGTGTCACACCAGATACAACGTCCATGCCAATGGTTCCCAACAGCAATCCAAAAACAGTCATCATCAACGCTTTTGTCATTGATTTGCCCGCGAGGCCGCTGACCGCACACAGGCCAAGGATCATCAGCGAAAAATATTCCGCCGGACCGAATGTAATGGCGATCTGGGAAAGGGGTTGGGCTAAAAAGATGAGTGCGATCAAGGCAACGATACCGGCCACGAAGGAACCGATCGCCGAAATAGCCAACGCCGATCCCGCTCTTCCTTGTTTGGCCATTTGGTGACCGTCCAGCGTAGTCACAACGGAGGAAGACTCACCGGGTGTATTGAGCAGGATGGAAGTCGTGGACCCCCCATACATCGCCCCGTAATTCGGATTTTTCGGATAAACTCCATATTTATTATTTTTTTGATTTTTTTCACGAACTTTCGATTACGCTGACAAGCGCATCTCCGAATTCCTCCGTGGTAAGCGTTCCTCCCAAATCAGGGGTCTTCTTGTTTTGTTGAAGAGTCTTAGCCACCCCGGCTTGAATCATGGATGCTGCGATGAATGCACTTTGATCATGATTTCTGATGCCCAGCCATTCCAGCATCATGGCGGCAGACAATATTTCCGCAATCGGATTTGCCATATTTTTTCCCGCAATATCAGGCGCAGACCCATGTGTTGCCTGAGCAATCATGAAATGATCGCCAAGATTAAGCCCTGGAGCCAATCCCAACCCGCCGACCAAGCCGGCTGCCTGATCGGAGAGGATATCCCCAAACATATTGGTCGTCACCACGACATCAAAAACTTCCGGTCTTTGGACCAGGTGCAACGCAAAAGCATCCACGTGATAATCACGGACCGCTACGTCTTCATACGCTGCCCCTATTTTTTGGCAGCTGTCATAAAATAAGCCGCATCCCTTTCGGAGCACGTTCATTTTGTGCACCAGCGTCAATGATTTTCTGCGTGATCGTGCCAATTCAAACCCAACCTTCGCGATGCGTTCACTGCCCTTTCTGGTCACAACCCTGAAAGAAAGCACCGTATCCGGGTCGGGCATAAATTCTCCTGTGCCAAAGTGAAGATTACGGTCTGCATACATTCCTTCCGTGTTTTCCCGTACAATGACCAGATCCACATGTTCGTATCTGCTGGAAACACCGGGATAATTTTTGGCAGGACGAATATTGGCATACAGATCAAAATATTTTCGCAATGTACCGCTTGGGTTGACCATATTAGGATCAGATGTGTCGTAAATATGTGTGGTTACAGGACCCAGAATGCCCGCATCACATTTTGCCAGACCCTCTATCGTTTCATTCGGCAGAGTGGATCCATCTGTTTTGTATGATTTCAGACCAACGGGAAGATATCTGAACTCCATACGCAAATCCCGCACTTTTCTTTGGACAGCGTGTAAAACCTTAATCGTTTCTCCAACGATCTCCGGACCAATACCGTCGCCTTCCAAAACCGCTATTTGATAGTCTCCCATACGTGCATACCTCCGTTCTTATTCCATTCCATTATTCGACTTCTTTCGGCAGAGACTTCTGTGTGACATTTTTTACAAAGGAACGAATGAAAAAGGAGAAGATCGTTACGATAAACAACACACGAAACAGTTGAAAGGCGGTAACCAAAAGCGGATCAGCCCCTGTAGCCAGGGCGGTCAAACTCATTTCGGCAATGCCTCCCGGTGCCGTTGCCAATATACTTGTGATCAGATCGATACGGGTCGTGTTCGCCAGAAAAACAGCCAGCAGAATACTCGCCGCGCTTAAGAAGAGGGAATGGACCAACCCTGAAAGGAAAAGCCTTCGGTATCTGATTAAATCTTCCCGTCTGAAATCAAGTCCGATACTGACCCCGATGAATATTTGCGCCGTGTTGACAATGGCATCGGACAATACAGGCGTACCACCCAAAAATGTTGTGTTAAGCGATACGAGCGTGGTAAACAGCAAGGGTCCGAGTAAGAAAGGCGCGGGAACCTTGCAGCGGGCAGCAGCCAGCGCACCTGCCGCTCCGATTGCGAGAACGCATAGGGTTGGTATACCTCCGAGCACATGCCCCCCGGAATGGATCAGGGAAAAGCCGGGCTGATTCGGCAGAAGGGTGACGATAAAAGGCGTAAGCAGCACAATGATGACGACCCGAATGGAATGAAACAGCGAGATGATTGGCAGGTTGCCGCCCAAATTCTGCCCGACATTCACCATCTCTACCAGTCCCCCGGGAATGCTGCTAAAGATGGAAGTGGTCACATCCACTTTGTGCACCTTATGCATGATCCACGCATTCAGAATACCGAAGCAGATCGTGATGATGGTGGCAATCAGCATGAGACCTACATGATCCATCATCGTCTGCCAGATATCCTGTGTAATGCGAAGCCCCATGGTAATTCCGACAATGGTTATCCCCGCTTTGCGAAACCACGCAGGAACCCAAAGCGTGTTGCATCCCAGAAATATTGCCAGGACAGTCAAAACCAAAGGTCCAAGTAACCAGGGAAGAGGAGAATGAATCAGGGTAAAAAGGGCTCCCCCTGTCGCTGCGATGAGTAGTGTTCGAAGCAAGCGTTGCAGCATAGACCCTCCCGTTTGTATTGAGACTTGCGGTATCAAGTTCGATGTAGGCTAAGTGTAAAAGAGATCGCAGGAAATGAAAAATATAGATAAGTTATTGTTACCAATCAAAAATTCGAATAGCTAACAAGAGTGTGAATCCTGCAAGTCCAAATTTTCCAAAAAACGGACAAATGCGTTGACGATCTTTAATTCCAGGGATTCCTGATGATAAAACATCCACGACTTTCTCAAAAGGGGATTTCCCTCCTGATCGGTAAGATGGATGGTGAATAAATCGTCTCTTCCGGATAAGATGAAGCTCGGGAGAATGGCATATCCCAATCCGCTCAGAACCATTTCCCTGCAGGTATCCGCTTTATCAACCTCCATGCCAATAGATGGAGGCTGCGAGTAATTTTCCGCCCACCAATTATCAATCAATGCTTTTAACAAATGATCGGTTTCATATTCAATTCTCGGCAGGAGGGGCAGATCTTCGATGGCGATTTTGTTTTTCGAAGCGATGCAGATCGTTTCTTCAAACAAGAGCTGTTTCTGATCCCGCCATTGATAATTGCCGCGGACAAAACCAACATGAACATCCTGGTTATACACCATTTTGTAAACATCTGCGCTCCAGCCGGTGAAAACCTTAAACTCGACGTCAGGATATTCATCTTTAAACCGCTTTAATATTCCTGGAAGTTTATACCGGGCGAAATAATTGGAAACACCCAGACGCAGAGAGCCGGTAACATTACGATCCATATTCCATACATGTTCTTTTATTTTTCTCAGCCGTAACAGCATTTCATCGGCACATTTCACCAGGTACTCCCCTTGAGGAGTGAAATGAACGCCTCTTCTTCCACGATGTACAATCTGAACGCCAAATTCTTTTTCGATTTGCCGTATGCGCTTGGTTAAAGCCGGCTGAGATATATACAAGCTCTGTGCGGCTTTTGTAATGTTTTTGTGTTGGTACAATTCCTGTAAGATAAACCAATCTCGATTTTCCATCCCATATCCCCCAATAAGAAAAACAGCGGAGATTCCTCCCTGATCCGGGAGCCGCCACTGTTTTCTCTTACTTCTACCTGCTCTGATTTGCAGTATATACCATATTCGAAGAAGATCATTCATTTTTCTAAATTTTTTTCTTAGCATCTGTAGTCACTTCGGAGTATGAATGTGTCGCCGTTTTGGAAGAGGGTTCTAATCCCCCCCGCCTACGTCTGGACATAGCTAACTTAATAATTATGACCATAATATTTATTTTTAATAATCAAAATTTTATTCACGATTTATTTTCGCTTGCTACAATGACGCAAAGGTGGTTTTCGCAACTGTAAAAATCTTTATAAAAGGGGGATAACAACCATGAACAAAAAACGAATGATGTTCCTTAGTTCTGCCATGTTCATTTCGACAATTCTAACCGGTTGCGCTCAAGAAGCTGCACAACCTGTAGCTAGTGGTCAACAGCAAACATCAAATGCCAACGGATCGAAAATTCTGCGCACAAATTCCACAGCTGAACCACCAAGTCTTGATCCAGCACTCATTACCGACACGACGGGCGGTACAATCGCAAGAGCATTGTTTGATGGTCTTACTCGCACGGGACTTGATGAAAAGCCGCATGAGGCCGTAGCTGAAAAAATCGATGTGTCACAAGACGGATTAACGTATACGTTTCATCTGCGTGATTCAAAATGGAGCAACGGTGATCCAGTAACGGCTCATGATTTTGAATTTGCTTGGAAGCGGGCACTCGATCCGAAGACAGCATCCGATTATGCTTACCAGCTTTTCTATATCAAAAACGCCGAAAAAGCAAACAGTGGACAAATCGGTTTTGATCAGCTGGGTGTGAAAGCTGTCGACGATAAAACACTTGTCGTTACGCTAGAAAATCCAACGCCATATTTCCTTGAGTTGACTGGCTTTTACACGTATTATCCCGTAAACAAGAAATGGGTTCAATCAAAAGCAGAGTGGGCAAATGAAGCAGCATCTTTTGTTGGGAATGGCCCTTTTGTATTGGAAACCTGGGAGCATAAATCGAAAATTGTTATGAAAAAGAATGAAAATTACTGGGATAAAGATGCAGTGAAACTGGACGGTATTGAAGTATCGATGATCGAAGATGAAAATACCGAACTTTCCATGTTTGAAAATGGAGAGCTTGATCTTGTAGGGGAACCTATGGGAGGCGTTCCGCTTGACGCTGTGAAACCTCTTCAAGAGGCGGGCAAGCTCCAGGTAAAACCTACGGCTGCCACATACTATTATCTCTTCAATACAGAAAAGCCGCCGTTTAACAATGTAAAAATCCGCAAAGCATTTTCGTACGCGATTCATCGCAAAATGATTACCGAAAATGTATCGCAGGCAGGAGAAATGCCGGCAATGGGCTTTGTTCCTCCAACCATGGCGGTGCATGAAGGCGAATATTTTAAGGATAATGATACAGAGTTGGCAAAACAACTGCTTGCGGAAGGGATGAAGGAGCTTGGCATCACAAAGCTTCCAGAACTTACTCTGATCTATAACACGAGCGAAGGTCATAAGAAGATCGCAGAAGCCGTTCAAGACATGTGGAAACAAACGTTAGGCGTTGAGGTGAAAATCGTCAATCAGGAGTGGAAAGTATTCCTCGAAACCCGCGACCAAGGAAACTTCCAGCTTGCCCGTGCCGGTTGGTCAGGGGATTTTAATGATCCGATCAATTTCCTTGAACTGTTTAAAGACAAGAATGGCGGAAATAACAACACCTTCTGGGAAAATAAACAGTTTGTTGATTTGCTCAATCAATCGGGAAAAGAAATGGATCCAGCAAAGCGTAAGCAACTCCTTGCGCAAGCGGAACAAATTTTTATGGATGAAATGCCGGTTGCGCCCATTTACTATTACACAGACATGTGGGTTCAATCGCCCAAAGTGAAAGATGTTTTGCATGATAGCCTGAGCTTCCAAGATTTTAAATGGGCGGATATAACTGAATAACCAAGGGAAAACATCAAACGGGAAATCGTAACGAATGATTTTCTGTTTGATGTTTTTTTGCTAAAGCTAAATTTCATTGACATTGAAGTTACCCCCATCTATCATCTGAAAGTAGAAAAATACATGTCAATAATTAGGAAAATAAGGGGGATCATGTCGAACGAATTGCCGAAACAGAAGCCGCCGTTTGCGCCATTTATCATGACATTTCCGAAAATTGGAGTGGGGAAGAAAATGAGAAAAGATTGGAGCACTCCCGTTGGTATTATCATCGGGATGATATTGATTTTGGTTTCCATTTATTTTGCCGGAGGTACATCGGGCGTTCTCGGCTTTTTTAGTCTGCCTTCCTTCGCCATCGTCGTTGGAGGCATATTTGCGACGATTTTCGTCGACTTCGGATGGAAGGAAATGAAAAATTGCCTGTCCGTCATTCGTCAAACGTATTACAGAAAAGAAGTGGATCTGCAGGAATTAATTGAGTTTTTTGTGCTGCTGCTAAGGCAGTCGAAAGAGAAAGGCGTCATTTTGGGGCTGGAGGAAGGAAAAAACCGGATTCAGGACGCTTTTATCCGCAAAGGAATTGATTTGGTCATGGATGGAGTGCCGTCCAGAAGAATAAAGGAAATCCTCGAAATTGAAATTCAAGCTTTGAAAAGCCGGCACTTCAGAGGTTACACGCTGATCAGTAAAGCCGGTGAAGTCGCGCCCGCTTGGGGGATGGTCGGAACGATCATCGGTTTGGTGCTGATGCTCCAACAGTTGAACGACCCGGAAAAATTGGGGCCCGGCATTGCCCTGGCTCTGATCACCACGTTTTATGGCGTGATTTTGGCCAATCTGATTTTGATTCCGATCGCCAACAAGCTGCTGAGACTTTCCGAAGATGAGATATTGATGAAGACTATCGTGACCGAAGCCGTTATCAGCATCCGAAAAAATGAAAGTGTATTGGTTTTGCGGCAAAAATTGGAGGCCTTCATTACGCAGGAGACAATAAACCAACTGAAGGAATTGGAAACGAGGTATGACGACCGTGCAAAACATGAAGCGAAGCAGGGGATTTCTGGATAGGCCACAGTCCGGCTGGCTGGTCACATACGCTGACTTGATGACTTTGATCCTGGTGTTGTTTGTGCTCCTCTTTTCTTTTTCCCAAGTCGACCGCATCAAAATGAAGTCTGTGGTTGATTCGTTCAACAATCGCAGTTTGCTCGGCAACCAAGGAGAGAATACGGTTCAAATCGACAAGAAGACGGAAGAGCAGTTGCTTGAAGTCATGAAAAACGAAGAGGAAATCCAGAAGATCATGGAAACGGTCTCTCACTTTTCCAAAGACAACAAGATTGACTTATCGGTGCAGCGAACCAAACTAGGCATCGAGATCGCCATGCCGGAAGTGATGTCTTTTGATTCCGGCAAAGCGGATCTTCTGGATATGACCAAATCCTTGCTGGATCATATCGCTCCGCTGCTGCAGCAGATCCCGAACGAAATCAGGCTGGAGGGGCACACCGATAACGTTCCGATTGCGAGTGCCAAATTTCCGACAAACTGGGAATTGTCAGCAGCTAGAGCCAGCGCGATTGCCCGCTATTTGATCGACCGGCACCACTTGGATCCGGGACGGTTTGTCGTTACCGGTTACGGCGAGTACCGTCCGTCGCACCCGAACAACACGGAAGAAGGGCGCCGCAAAAATCGCAGGGTGGTTCTCATTATCGCCAACTCCAATACGCCGTCTTCAGCCGCCGCCAAATAAATCACCCCACTAGTAAGAAAACCTAGCGGAAAGATCACTGCTAGGTTTTCTGCTGTGCTTTACGTTACGTTTGCGAAAACATAAAAGATCGAAAAAGAAGCCGCATAAAAAAAGGAGATGATGGGATCAAGGAGAAAACTACAACTTGGAATGTTCTGTTACAGCGATGGGAGTGGTGAACATGTCCTTGCAAACGGACAAGACAGTGATCGGCTTTATCGGAACGGGCGTGATGGGTAAAAGCATGGCGGGCCATCTGCTCAAGGCGGGTTATCGCGTGCTGGTCTACAACCGCACGAAAGCAAAAGCGGAAGAACTGATCGCCCAGGGCGCGGTCTGGGTCGACCGGGTGGCTGATTTGGCATCATCCGCGCAGGTGGTGATCACCATGGTCGGCTATCCGCAGGACGTGGAGGAGATCTATCTCAGTACGGATGGAATCGTGGCGAATGCGCAGCCGGGAAGCTATTTGATCGATATGACGACCTCCAAACCGTCCCTGGCGCGAAAGATTTACGACGAGGCGAAACAGCGCTCCCTGCATGCGCTGGATGCCCCTGTCTCCGGTGGCGATATCGGTGCGCGGGAGGCGCGGCTGACTATCATGGCAGGCGGCGATGCGGAAGCGTTTGCTGCTGTTGAGCCGATCCTCAAGGTGATGGGTACCAACGTCATCCTGCAAGGAGGCCCCGGAGCCGGGCAGCATACGAAGATGTGCAACCAGATTGCCATTGCTTCCAACATGATTGGCGTCTGCGAGGCGATCGCCTACGCCAAAAAAGCAGGTCTCGACCCGTCCCGCGTACTGAAGAGTATCGAGGCGGGCGCGGCTGGGAGTTGGTCGCTGAGCAATTTGGCCCCGCGCATGATCGCCGGCAACTTTGCGCCGGGATTCTACGTCAAGCACTTCATCAAGGACATGACGATTGCGCTGGAGGCGGCAAAGGAGATGGGCCTGCTGACGCCCGGTTTGGAGTTGTCCCAGTCGTTGTACAAAGAGTTGGCTGCAATGGGAGAGGAAGACAGCGGCACGCAGGCGCTGATCAAGTGGTTTGACAAGCAGTAAGGTTGGATCTTGCAAGTCCGAACGAGTACATCACTCAGGAAATGAGTGATCAGTTTGTTGAGAAACCAATGGTTTGGAGAGGGACCGATTCCTCCAGCTACCCGCGAGCTGTGACTACCTGCTAGCGTAGGGACGCGGCTTTGGCGATGCCCACGCGAATCGTCCCGGAGCGGAGAAATCGGTCCCGAATAGACACGAATTCCTTTTTCGACAGTCTCATCACTCAGAAAATGAGTGTTGACAAAAATTGGATTAGTGCTTATTATTTAATTGAACAGCGGTCAAAAAGGAGGGCGACATGACACCGAGAAAAGCAGTTGCGCAAGAACTGACCCGAGAGATGATCATGGACGTAGCACGGGGATTATTTAGAGAGAGAGGATATCAAAATGTCTCCATGAGACAAATCGCCCAAGAATTGAACTACAGCCACGGTGCGATCTACTATCATTTTAAAAATAAAGCGGATTTGTTCTATGCGATGGTGAAGCTGGATTTTTCTCTTCTGGACGGAATCCTTGAAGAGATCATGAGCCGACAGTTGGATCCGAAGGAAAAGCTTAGAGAAGTGTTGCTGGGATTTATCCAATTTGGTCTCACGCATCAGAGTCATTACGAGATTATGTTTCTCATCAAAGACAAGGAAGTTCAAAACTTTATGGATGATGGGCCAAGCGCAAGCTATGAAAAATTTGCAAAAGCGGTGCATTCCTTATGCGGAAACAAGGTGACTCTCCAGGAAATATGGTCTGTGTTTTTGTCCCTGCACGGTTTTGTCACCCATTATTGTCGCCACTGCAACCAAACGTTTGAAGACGTTCGGATGATGGCAGAATCGCATGTTTCCTTTCTTCTCAAGGCATTGCATAGGGAATAATTTTTTTTGCAATTTAATTGAACAATGGTTAATTAATGGAGGGATACCCTTGAAAAAGGCGGCTGTGTTAGGCGCAAGCGGTAGTATAGGTTATGCGATTGTAATGGAATTGATTGCGAGAGGAATAGAAGTAACGGCTTTTGCACGTGGTGAGTCAAGACTTGCATCCCTATTTGGAGAGGAGGAAAAGGTGAACATCTTTCCTGGGGATGCTTTTGATATGGATCGTCTGATAGAAGCTACAGCAGGGGCAGATGTTATCTTCCATGCGATGAATCTGCCCTATTATGAATGGGAAAGCCGGCTGCCTGTTCTCATGAGCAACATTCTGAATGCCGCTGAAAGAAACAACGCAAGGCTTGTGGTGGTAGATAATATTTATGCGTATGGAAAAGGCAATGGAACAAAAGTGACGGAAGATACACCAAAAGTTCCGCATACAAAAAAAGGGCGCATTCGTTTCCAACTCGAGACAATGGTCAAACAATCTGGCATACCGGCGATCATCGCTCATTTTCCCGACTTTTACGGTCCTCATGCCGGAAATACCATGCTCCACTACACCTTCCAAGGCGTTCTATCCAACAAACGAGCCATGTTTATTGGAAATCAAAAGAGGAAAAGGGAATACATCTATACCCCTGATGGAGCCAAAGCTTTGGTACAGCTTTCCTTGTGTGATTCGGCTTATGGGCAGAATTGGAATATACCGGGGAGCGGGGTCATTTCCGGGGAGGAGATTGTGCAGATTCTAAGAGAGGAGACAGGATACCGGAAACGGGTGGGAACGGTTACAAAGCCAATGCTATGGCTGCTTGGACTGGTGGATAAGATGATGAAGGAAGTTGTGGAAATGATGTATTTGACGGAAAATCCTGTCGTGCTAAGCGGAGAGAAACTGGAAAAGCAAATCGGGAAAATTCCCATGACTCCGTATCAAACAGGGATCGTCGAAACACTGAAATTCATGGGCCAAAAGCGTTCATCCTAGAAAATGGTAAACCTTTTAAGGGTGCTGCCCCTTCTATATAATAGACAGAGGGGGTAAGGCAATTGATTCATTACAAGACGTATGTACGCGGAGAAAATGATGAATGGGTGACCTTTGTGCACGGGGCAGGGGGGAGCTCAACCATATGGTATAAACAGCTGAAACCATTCAAAGAGAAGTTTAATATTCTACTCGTTGACCTTCGTGGCCATGGGAAATCAAAGGACTCCAAGCGCAAGTGGTTTAAGGACTATACGTTTGCCGAAGTAAGCAAGGATATCATTGATGTTTTGAACCATTTGCAAATCCACTCCACGCATTTTGTCGGGATATCTCTCGGTACGATCGTGATTCAGTCGATTGCCGAGAGGTATCCTTCCAAAATACGTTCGATGGTATTGGGCGGCGCTGTAACCAAGCTGAACTTTCGTTCCCAGGTTCTGATTACATTAGGCAACATGGTGAAGCATTTTGTTCCCTATATGTGGCTGTATCGTTTGTTTGCGTGGGTTATCATGCCGAGGAAAAGACATCGGGAATCCCGGTCACTTTTTGTAAGAGAAGCCAAAAAGCTGTGCCAGAAAGAATTCAAGAAATGGTTTAAACTGACCAAGGGCGTTAATTCGTTCTTAAGCGCACTGTTGGCAAAGGAACCTCCGATCCCTACCCTGTACATTATGGGGGACGAGGACTATATGTTTTTACCTTCTGTCGAAGCATGTGTGAGCCAGAGGAAATATTCCAGACTGGCTTTGATTTCCAACTCCGGCCACGTCGTCAACGTGGATCAGCCAGAAGAATTTAACCGAATCTCGATTGGCTTTATCTTGAATCAAAAACAGGTATCTGATGCGGTAGGATAAGTAGTTTCGTATGGAAAGCAGTTATCGCTGAATCAAAAGATAACTGTTTTTTTTGTTTTTTTTCGGTTAAATATCAGGGAATTCCCTGATTGTATCTGAAATTTCCATCCGATTACAATTATAGATAAAATGCCTTGTCGATCATGATTGGAAAAGGAGACAAAATCTATCAGATGTCACATAATGGGATCGTCATTACCGATGCGAACGGAATCATACAATTCACTAACCCTGCGGTCACGACCATTACGGGCTACAGCATCCGCGAAGTGGTAGGCAAGCATATGTCCCTTTTTTTTGCGGAGAAGCACGAATTTCTCTTTCCGGTTGGGTTTGATCAATGGAAGGGTACTCCTCGATTTCGTGGTAGACATGGCGAAACGCTTAAAGTTTTGCTGACGATCAGCGTGGTTAAGAACGAGGAGGAAGAAATCACCAACTACCTTGGTGTATTTTCGAAACAAAACGTGTTAAATGACCATGAAGAGCAGTTGTATCTGGCTTCCGCCATTTTTAACAATACCGTTGAGGGAATCATGATTACGGACCGTTCCGGACGTATTCAAAAGGTTAATCCTGCTTTCGAAACGGTTACGGGATATCTGGCTGAAGATGTGATCGGAAAAAAACCAAGCATCCTGAGTTCCGGACGTCATGATGGGGAGTTTTATCTGCATATGTGGGCCTCTATTCATGAAACGGGTCGATGGCAGGGCGAAATTTGGAATAGGCGGAAGAACGGTGAAATTTATTTACAATGGCTCACGATTACGGCGATTAAAGAGTCAACGGGCCAAATCAGAGGGTATGCGGGTATTTTTACAGATATTACGGAGCACAAGTTCTTTGAGGAACGAATTGCACATCAATCGGGTCACGATTCCCTCACCGGTTTGCAGAACAGATCTTTGTTTCATGAGCAGCTTACCTCGGTATTGGATCAAGCTCAACACATGAATACATGGGCGGCACTGGTATTTCTTGATTTGGATCGATTTAAAAGTATAAACGACAGCTTGGGGCATTCCGTTGGAGATCAAATATTGCAAGCTGTTTCAGAACGGCTGCAAAGTGCGGTTAGAGAAGGGGATACCGTGGCTCGTATGGGCGGTGATGAATTTTCGATCCTGCTTTCACCCATCAAAAATGTGGAAGATGCGGCACTGAAGGTAAGGAACATTGTTCAATCCTTTGAACAACCATTAGTCGTAGGGAATCAAGAATTTTTTTTGACCACGAGTATGGGAATTAGTTTGTATCCGCTAGACGGAAACGACCCGGAAACCTTATTGAAGAATGCCGACACGGCCATGTACAGTGCGAAGGAAAAGGGAGGAAACACCTATCAATTTTATACATCTGATATGAACGAAAAGGCACTGGAGAGGCTAGTGCTGGAGAGTAATCTTCATAAGGCATTGGAGCGCGATGAATTCCTCGTGTATTATCAGCCCAAGGTAGACTTGAAGACAAATCAGATCGTAGGGACGGAAGCTTTGATTCGGTGGAGGCATCCTGAGTTGGGAATGATAAGTCCCGTTGATTTTATTCCCCTTGCAGAAGAAACAGGTTTGATTATTCCGATTGGGGAGTGGGTGCTGCGTACTGCCTGCAAACAGAACAAAGCCTGGCAGGATGCCGGGTACAAACCGATTCAAGTGGCAGTGAATCTATCAGGCCGCCAATTTCAACAAGAAAATCTGGTAGAAACGATTGCGCGAATCTTGGAGGAAACTGGATTGGATCCTCAGTATTTGGAATTGGAGATAACCGAAAACATCGCCATGAGCGATGGAAACCGAGTGATTGAAACCCTCAATGAATTAAGATGCCTCGGTCTTACCTTATCGATTGATGATTTCGGGACCGGATATTCCTCTTTAAGCTACCTGAGCCGTTTTCCCATCGATACCTTAAAAATTGACAGATCGTTCGTTCGTCATGTTACAACCAAGGATGATCATGCAGCGATTGTGAAAGCGGTGATATCGTTGGCAAAAGGGCTTAATTTGAAGGTAATCGCCGAAGGAGTCGATGAAATCGAGCAAGTGGAATTTTTGAAAATGCTACATTGCAATGAAATGCAGGGTTATTTATTCAGCCCTCCTATACCTTCTCAAGCATTAGAAAATTACCTTCTCCCTAATGAATGATGGGGAAGGCTGCGAATCAGGGGGAATCATATGGGGAGCAGAGAGATAAGTACGAAAGAACTTATTAAGGAGCTGGCTAACTATCAAACCGGTGTCCGCCATGAACATACGAATAGCCTAAACATGTGGAACGAATATACGTTACGGCTAGCAGCATTGGCGTGTGAGACTGCACGTGAAGCCATCATGGTCACCGATCGAAAGGGAACCATCCTGCTGATTAATCCCGCATTTACGAAACTGACGGGATACCAAAAAGAAGAAATTATCGGCAAAAATCCCAAGATCTTAAGCTCAGGTCGTCATGGCGCAGATTTTTATGTCGACATGTGGACTTCGATTCACGAATCCGGCTATTGGACGGGGGAAATTTGGAATCGCCGCAAGAATGGAGAGAATTACCTGGAGCATCTCTCCATTCAATCGATCAAGGACGAAAAAGGAAAAACGGTTTTTTACTCCGCAACCTTTCGTGACATAACAGAACGGAAGCGCTTTGAAGAACAAATCATACATCAGGCCTATCATGATAATCTAACCGGATTGCCTAACCGCTTTTTATTTGAGGACCGCATTTTATTGGAGTTGGAGCACGCCGCTCTTTATCAGCAATCCTTTGCGGTCATCTTTATTGATTTGGATCGTTTTAAACCGATTAATGATTCATTAGGACATGCTGTCGGAGATCTGATATTGCAAGAGGTGGCAAAACGGCTTTCCAGCATTTTGCGAAAAACAGATACCGTTTCACGTTTAGGCGGGGATGAATTTATTGTATTGCTCCCCAATATAAAATCAACACAAGACGTTGCCGAGGTTTCGCATAAGATTGTTCACTCTTTATCCGAACCCTTTTATGTGAGTGGACACGAGCTGTTTATTGGAGTCAGCGTGGGCAGCAGCATTTTCCCGATTGACGGGAAAGATGTAAAAACATTGATAAAACACGCGGATGCTGCCATGTACAGAGCCAAGGAGAATGGTGGGAACACTTATCAATTTTATACCCATGCCATGAACACGAAAGTTGCGGAGCGATTAAAACTTGAGACAAATCTGCGGAAAGCAGTGATGCGCCAGGAATTCCAGCTGTATTTTCAGCCTCAATTCCAACTGCATACAGGGAGAGTTGTAGGGATGGAAGCGTTACTTCGTTGGAATCATCCTGAAATGGGATGTATTCCTCCATCCAGGTTTATCCCATTGGCAGAAGAGACCGGGTTAATTTTACCAATTGGCGAATGGGTTTTATGGGAAGCGTGCAGGCAAAACATCATGTGGCAGGAAAAGGGGTATCCGCCAATGCGTGTAGCGGTCAATATTTCTCCTTTTCAATTTCTGCAAAATGATTTTGTAGACATGGTGACCCGTATCGTCAAGGAAACGGGTTTAAGCCCAAATCACCTTGAGCTGGAATTAACAGAAAGCGTCTTCGTCAGGAATTTGGAGAAAGCTGCAGAAACACTCCATGAATGTAAATCACTTGGCATTCAATTATCACTAGATGATTTTGGCACCGGTTACTCTTCGCTAAGCTATTTACGGCGATTTCCGATTCACCGATTGAAGATCGATCAATCTTTTGTCCAAAATATTTCGACTAGTTCGACTGATTTGGCCATTGTTTCCTCGATCATTACCATGGCTCATTCACTGCGTCTCAACGTGATTGCGGAAGGCATTGAAAATGGCAACCAGGTAACATTCCTAAAACAAATTCATTGTGATATGGGACAAGGGTACTTTTTCGAAAAACCGCTTTCGAAAGAAGATTTCGAAAAACATATACTGGCTCAAAAGATAACAAATTAGACAGGGGGAGGTTTCGTGTGGCGTGTTCTATCAAATTTATACATCGGATGACCAGATTTCCGTTGTGATGACGGGTGAGATCACTGTAGAGGAATCAACTTTTATGCGTGAAGAACTGATTCATTTTATAGAGGAAGGCTATAAAACGTTTCATGTGGACATGCGGAATGTTCATCGCATTGATAGCTCAGGATTGGGCCTATTAGTATCGATCCATAATCGTGTTCAGCCAAAAGGGGGGGAAGTCGTGATCACAGGGCTTACAGGCAGTTTGAAGGAATGGTTTGAGGTAACAGGATTAACAAAATTATTAAAGATCGAATGAATTGAATCTTGGGAAGGAAGTTATTTCTATGTCGAAATGCCCGTTTTCCGCTATGGCTGCGCTATTTGGAAAAAAACCAGAGAAACATTCAAGCATGGTGGAGCAGTCCAAATTCGAGCAGGTTACCCTGCATATTCAAAATGAAGAGTTACAAAACCAAATGAAAATGATCGGGTTATCGGAAGAGGAACTGAAGATCATCGCGCATATTCGCCCTTTGGTCGATCAACACATTGAAAAGATTGTCTCAACCTTCTACCAAACCATCCTGAATGTTGACCGGTTGAAGCATATTGTGCAAAGTCACAGTACGGTCGATCGCTTGCGCCAGACACTTCGTATCCATCTGCTTGAAATGTTTAACGGCAAGATGGATGCCTCATTTGTCCAGAAGCGGAGAAAGGTCGCTGAAACTCATATGAGAATCGGTTTGGATCCAAAATGGTATATTGGAGCCTTTCAAAATTTGCAGGACGCCCTCATCGATCTCTTACATGAGCAAATCGATCATAAAGAAGATATTCACCTTACAACCAAAGTGATTGCGAAAATCTTTAACTTTGAGCAGCAATTGGTGTTAGATGCTTATGAAAAAGAAAATCTAAACCAGAAACAAAGTTATTACGAGCAAGTCAAAACAGAATTAAAAGAACGGATTGCTGCCACAGCGCTGGAGTTAGCCGCCCTAACCCAGCAAACCAGTGCGTCGGTGGAGCAGGTCGTCCGAAAAACTGATGAGGTGAATGATTTTGCCCAGCAAACATCTGCCCGCACGAAAGAAACCCAAGAATTAGCTCAAATGGGGCAGCAACGAATTCAAGAGTTGGAGTCGCGGATTGCTTCCATTTACGACAGCACAAGAAACATGGAAGGAATCGTGCAAAGTCTCAACGATTCCTCCGAGCAGATCAAGGACATTGTGGTCATGGTGAAGCAAATTGCCAATCAAACCAACCTCTTGGCGTTGAATGCAGCGATCGAAGCGGCACGAGCAGGTGAACACGGGCGCGGTTTTGCGGTGGTTGCGGATGAGGTGCGAAAATTAGCGGAAGAAACCAGGAAGTCCGTCGATCAAATCAACCATTTGATTGCGCAGTCGTCCTATTACAGTGAAGTGGTCGTTTACTCCATTCAACAAGTCAACAAGCTGGTGGAGAATGGGAAAGTGGAGTCGGCTGCCACACGTCAAACGTTCGATGAAATCATGGAATCCCTGGAACACAGCATCCACGATATTCAGAAAGTGGAGAGGGATATGCGTCTGCTGGCCCAGGTTATCAATGAAATTGGAGAGGCAACTTCCAAGGCGGCATCTTCCGCCGATGAGTTAAATCGTTCCACTCTCCATATTTGACTTTCGTTTTGATTGTAACTATAATAGTTACACCAAGAGGGTGAAGCACATGAAAAAAATCAGCAGTCGATTTTCCATCGCCGTTCACATCTTATCTTTGTTAGCACTAAGTACATCACCGTGCACATCGGATTTCATAGCGGAAAGTGTACAGACCAACCCGGTGGTGATCCGTAGAATCATGGGCAAGCTAAAAAAGGCTGGATTGGTAAACGTACGAGCTGGAACGGGCGGAGCATCCCTGAGGAAAGAATTGGATCAAATTACGCTGCTAGACGTGTATAGAGCCGTTGAAGTCGTCGAGAAAGGTGATCTTTTTCATTTCCATGACCATCCCAATCCGGATTGTCCTGTTGGCGCTAATATCGAAGCTGTTTTTCGATCCACTTTGCTTCAAGCCCAGTCCGCAATGGAACATGTATTGGCTCAAGTCACGATGAAGCAGTTGGTGAGTGAACTTGGTGAGAAAATTGGCTCAAGCAAGAGCTGATTTTTTTTCAAGTGCGTTGTAACTAATATGGTTACATTTAGCTGTCTTGAATTGATCAGAAGAAGGGAAGGAAATGTCCATGACCATTGCTGTTACAGGTGCTACAGGCCAGCTTGGAGGTCTTGTGATTCAACACCTGCTCAAGAAAGTACCCGCAAGTCAGATCATAGCAATCGTCCGTCATGTGGAAAAAGCCTCTGCTCTTGCTGATCTCGGAGTGGAAGTTCGTCAAGGAGATTATCTGGAACCGGAATCAGCCTAGCTTAAGTCGGCTGGGTTATTTGGGTTTTATGGCTGACATTCCCAAAGCAGATCAACACCGATGAGTTATTGCTTGAGCTGCAAAAACACTCGATTACCTTTCTGCCAGGGTCGGCATGTTATCCATATGACCCTGAATCCCATCATCTTCGACTCAGTTATTCCTTGTTGAGTGAAGACGAGTTGAAAAAAGGGGTCCATGCATTTGGACAGTTGGTTACGAAATATGTAGAAGAAAAACTAGGCAACTTGGAATAGAATAATTATTTCTTGACATTATTTTATTGCAGGTTAAAATGTAAATAATTCAAATTAATCCGACCTATTTAGTATGAATTAACAGATCAGCCAACTGCATGAGTTAACAATTCTGAATCCAAGGGGGAGAATGTATGAGTTTTCGTTTTGACCATCTTGTACACTTCGTCAATGATCCGCAGGAAGCCATAAAGCTTTTACGAAAAAATGGCATTTATGCAGTAGAAGGTGGCGTCCATGAAAACAGGGGCACCTACAATGTACTTAGTTATTTCGATTTAAGTTATATTGAGTTTTTGGGTGTGTATGATAAACAGATAGTGGAGGAACGCCAGAGTATCGAACATAGTTTAATTGAAACCATTGTGAAAGACTCATATACCGAAGGATTTTCGCGGATTGCCATACGGACGAATCAACTGGAAAAGGTTGCTGAACACTTTCTCAAACAGGGGTTGACGGTAAACGGCCCTGTTCCACTTAGCCGAAGAAGACCCGATGGAAGCGTCATTCATTGGAAGTTGCTGTACGTTGGGCATAAGGATCAAGAATTGCCATTACCATTTTTTATCCAATGGGAAGAAAACGATGAAGAACGAAGAAATGATTTGAAAGATCGGAAAGTGATCGCTCCGCATCCGGCCGGCGATGTATCGTTATCCTATGTCGCTTTTGCAGTTAAAGATTTGAATACGACGGTAGACAACTGGTCGAAGTGGCTTGGCTTGAAACGCGGAGATGAATTTGTTGACGAATCCCTACAGGCAGTGTGCCAAACGCTTCAACTTCCTGGGGGGAATTTAGTGTTTAGCAGTCCAATCGACGGCGGGATCGTTTCAGAGGTCCTTGCAACGCGTGGAGAACGACCTTTCCTGGTCGGGTTATCAGGGAGTTCGGAAAAAGGAGACAAACATCTGCTGGGCAGTATTTATCGTTTTATTGGGTAAGAGCTCAATGTTGCCTGGTTTCGACATACAAATAATTCATAGTATTTCAATATAGTTAATCAGAAATAAGCAGGAGTGAAAGGAAATGAAATACAATAAAATCATGGCACAATGGATAGTTGCTTGCGTTGTTCTCATGTTTGTGCTGGCAGGATGCGGTACAGCAGATAATCAACAGGCTAACGGTGCGAACAAAGAGGAAAAAGTAATTCGAATTGGGTATCAGAAAGGAAATACGTTGAACATATTAAAAGAAAGCGGCTTCTTGGAAGAAAGTTTGAAGGGGCAAGGGTATAAGGTGGAGTGGAAAGTATTTGCTACCGGTGCGCCTTTATTGGAGGCGTTGTTTTCCGGAAGCATTGATTACGGTCATGCGGCAGATGGCCCTGGTATCTTTGCGCAAGCAAGTGATAAGCCGCTTGTTTACGTTGGTGCCGACCTGCCTAATCCAGAAGGAGTAGGCGTAATGGTGCTAAGGGATTCAGGCATGAAAACAATAAAAGATTTAAAAGGAAAAAAAATCGCTACTCTTAAAGGTGGAAATCACCACTACTTGGCTGTACTGGCCTTAGAAAAGGCGGGTTTAACGGTTAATGATGTAGAGTGGGTATATGTAAAGGATGCTTCGCAAGGTCGCGCGGTATTTGAAACAAAAGAAGTTGATGCACTTGCCTCATGGGATCCTTTTTTTGCCGGAGTTGAAACCGATTTGCATCCGATCACATTAACGGAAGGTATTGACTACCATTATCCGAATCGGACGTTTTACTTTGCGAATGTTCATTTTGCAAAGGAACATCCAGAGTTAGTCAAAATCATTTTAGAAGCAACAAATCAATCGGACAAATGGGCAAACGACCATAAACCTGAAGTCGTGAAGCTGTTATCAGAGATGCTTGGCATTGATCAAAAAGTGATTGCCAGAGCAATTGAGCGCCGCACATATGGAGTTGAAAAAATATCAAAAGAGGTCATTCAAGCACAACAGGAGCAAGCGGATGTCTATTATCGCATCGGCTTAATTCCAAAAAAAGTTGATGTTTCAAAAGATATGCCAATCGATGCAAAGTGGACGCCAGAGCTTTTAAAGTAACGTAAGGGGGCAAAGCAAAGTGAGAAAGAAATTTATACAGCAAACATTACCCTGGCTTCTTCCCCTTCTTCTCCTTGTTAGCTGGCAAATAAGCTCGTCGCTTGAACTGATTTCAACAAAACTGTTTCCATCACCAACGACGGTGTTATCGTCTACTTGGGGACTTATTGTGACTGGGGAGCTTGCTTATCATATGCAAGCGAGTCTTAGCCGTGCTTTTATTGGAACGGTGATTGGCGGAGGAATCGGTTTTATTTTAGGGATGGTGAACGGATTATCAAACGCATCGTTTCGATTGCTTGATACCACGATTCAAATGATTCGCAACATTCCCCATTTAGCGCTCGTGCCGCTGGTCATCGTATGGTTTGGAATTGACGAAGGTGCGAAGATTTTTCTTGTTGCATTAGGTGTGATGTTTCCGATATACATCAACACGTTTCACGGCATCCGTACGGTCGATCCGGGTTATATTGAAATGGGAAAAATGTATGGATTAAAAGGATGGCAGTTGTTTAAAGAAATTTTATTACCAGGAGCTCTACCATCCATCTTCGTTGGCATTCGCTATGCGCTTGGCGTCATGTGGTTAACGCTAATTGTTGCTGAAACAATTGCAACAAACGAAGGCGTCGGCTATTTAGCAATGAATGCGCGTGAATTTATGCAAACGGATATTATTATCATCACCATCCTTCTCTATGCATTGTTTGGTAAATTGGCTGATTTGTTGGCGCGATGGGGAGAACGTCGCGCACTCCGTTGGCATCCGAACTATAGCCGTCAAGCATAAGGAGGAAGAAGGATGAGAGCATTAGCTTTAGACAGGCAAAAAGAAGAAGCAGATAAGAAAAATGCGATTCATATCAAAGTAAACAATGTCAGTAAAACATTTGGTGACAAAGAAGTGTTAAAAGGGGTCCAACTAAATATTGAAGCGGGTGAATTTGTTGCCATCGTAGGAAAGAGCGGCAGCGGTAAAAGTACACTGCTGCGTCTTATTGCCGGGTTAGATACGCCAACGGACGGTGATTTATTATTTGATGGAGTGCCTGTAAAGGAATCAAAATCAAAGGCGACCATGATGTATCAAGATTCACGACTGTTGCCGTGGAAAAAAGTAATTCAAAATGTTGGCTTAGGTTTAAAAGGGAATTGGGAGCAAAAGGCAGAGCAAGTATTAGATGCTGTCGGCTTGCTTCCGTTTAAAAAAGAATGGCCGGCTACCCTTTCAGGTGGGCAAAAGCAGCGTGTTGCGCTAGCGCGCGCACTCGTTCATGAGCCATCGTTATTGCTGCTTGACGAGCCGCTTAGCGCACTCGACGCTCTAACCCGTCTTGAAATGCAAAATTTAATCGAAAAGATTTGGCTTAGGTTAGGCTTTACGACATTGCTAGTGACTCATGACGTTCGCGAAGCTGTTCGCCTAGCGGACCGCATTATTCTAATCGAGGATGGCCAAATAGCATTGGACATACGCAACAATGCCCAGCGTCCGCGTCAGTTCTCAGACGTGTCACTAGCGTTGTTGGAGAAGAATGTCGTTGAAAGAATCATGGGGGACCTCTCAAAATGATCTTGGTGGATTACACCCGCCTCCACCCATATACGACACAACGCACCCTCAAAGGGTGCTTTTTTTGTATCGAGGCGTAGGGTAAATGAGAACTCCCGTGGAAAAATAAGTAGGAGCGCAGGATTGTGAGAAAGGGGAGATTGTTGATGAAAAGCCGCATTGAAAAACGCGTAGTGACATTGCCCGATGGCACTTCTCTTCCATGCTTAGGACAAGGAACATGGTACATGGGTGAAAATCCTCAAGCGAAAGCCAGGGAAATCAAAGCGTTACAACTGGGAATCGAATTGGGCATGAGACTAATTGACACGGCTGAAATGTACGGGGATGGAGAATCTGAACGAGTAGTAGGCGAACAATCAAAGGACGTCGGGATGATGTCTTTTTAGTCTCTAAAGTGTATCCCCATCATGCAGGTTTAAACATGATTTCAACAGCGTGTGAAAACAGTTTAAAACGGCTAGAGACAGACTATGTAGACTTATATCTTTTACACTGGAGGGGCCGCATTCCATTAGAGGAAACGATTGAAGGCATGGAAAAGCTGCGGAAAGAAGGAAAAATTGCAAGGTGGGGAGTCTCCAATTTTGATACGGATGACATGAAAGAGCTATGGAACACCGCCAATGGCCCAAATTGTGCGACGAACCAAGTGTTATACCATTTAGGCTCCAGAGGAATTGAGTTTGATCTATTACCTTGGCAGCGAGAACATCACATGCCGATTATGGCGTATTCTCCCCTTGCTCAAGGAGGTTCTTTAAGAAAACAATTGTTACATGATCCAATCGTCAATGAGATTGCAGAAAAATACGATGTAAAACCATTACAAATTGCTCTCGTCTGGACGATACGTACACATGATGTAATTGCCATCCCGAAAGCTGTGCAGGAACAACATGTTTTTGAGAATGCGGAAGCTGCTTCGATTGAATTGACCCAAGAAGATCTGAACAGACTCGACGAGGTTTTTCCGAAACCTCGTAAGAAAATGCCTTTGGAGATGGTTTAAGTTGTTCTAAAAAAATCTGTTAGGGCACCGGACAAATAAAAAGCGATGAGGTATATTGAAAAGAAACTGTAAAAAAGTAGCAGGTGACCCATGAACAGACGAATTGAACAAATCATTGTGGACGGATACACCCTTGAATATTCGATCTTAGGGGAAGGAACGCCCATTCTTGTGATGCACGGAGGACATTCCAACTGTTTGGAGGAATTCGGTTACGAAGTGTTGGCAAAGCAGGGATACTGCTTGATCACACCTTCGCGGCCTGGATACGGGAGCACTTCCAAGGAATTGGGGGACAGTCTGGAACGAGCCTCCCGGACCTATATTGCGTTATTGGACCATGAAAAAGTAGAAAAAGTCCATCTGGTTGCCGTTTCGGCAGGAGGTCCGAGCGGCATTTATTTTGCTTCCCGTCATCCCGAACGAGTGCAAACACTCACTTTGCAAAGTGCCGTAACCAAGGAATGGATCAAACCAGGTGATAAAGAGTACCGTGCAGCTCAAATCTTATTTCGTCCCGGGCTTGAGAAAATAATTTGGAAGCTGATCGGACTCATGAATAACCGATTTCCTAGATACATGTTTCAGCAGATGGTGCCTTCGTTTAGCAATCTTCCCTATGAAGACGTACTTGCCAGAATGAAGGAAGACGACATTGAGCAGATACGCAGGATGAACAACCGGATGCGATCAGGTCATGGTTTTTTTATCGATCTTGCTCAGATCGGGACCATTTCAACCCAACATTTTCAAGCGATTACGTGTCCGACGCTCATTTTACACAGTCCACATGATAAAGCTGTACCTGTTGAACATGCATACCATGCCAAAAAACAGATTCCTCATTCTGAGCTGGTTTTTGTACCGACATGGGGCCATCTGATTTGGCTAGGAAAAGAAGCAGGGGAAACAGACGGAAAGATGATTGAGTTTCTCGCTAGTAAAGGGTAAGCGTTGGTCACCAGGCGGGATGCCGCTGGGTTCTCTGGCACTGCAGGAAGGCAGGGTAACCGGGAGTGTAACTTCCTATTTTTTCCTGCGCTTCTCAATCTCTTCGTTCACTACAAACGCCAAGTCATCATTTCCAAAAAGAGACAAGACACCTAGCAAGGTAGCATCAGGAATCTCTTCAGATTCCTCCTTTGGGACGGTTACCTCCATCATCTGACGAAGCAAGGTGTTCGCGCCTTGTTGCGGATAGGCACGGTGGTACAGTTCCAGCGCATCCAGTTCATGATTCACACACCATTGGGCAAATACCAGGATCATCATGCCTTCGTCACGCTGATAGTTTTTTATGATTTGATCTTCAATCTCTTTTTTGTTCATGAGCTTCTCCTTTCTCCAAACAATCTATTGCGTCAAGTCCAGCTCAGCGGTGAGAGTCAATTACAAGAAAATACTGACAATCACCGACTCCGATGTTGTCCATTCGATGGGTGACATCCGCCTCAAAGTAAAAGGAGTCTCCGGCTTCCAGTTGATACGTCTGGCGCTCCCCCAAAGTAATTTGCAAGGCACCTTGTGTAACGTAAACGTATTCCGGTACAGGGTGCTTGTGAGGCGGTATGATTCCGGTGCTTTTTCCTTCCGGCAGGATATTCAACAGAAAGTCAAGCCCTTTGGAAGGAAAAGCAGGGGATAGCAGGATGCGCCGAAAACCTGTTTCTTCGTCGTGGAATTGAGGGCGCTGTCGGTTACGGATCAAGACGACTTCTTTCGCTTCCTCTTGTTCGAGGATCTGCGAAACGGTTACATTCAACGCTTCAGCAATCTGGCAGAGGACGTTGATCGTCGGGTTTTTTTGGTCACGTTCCAGTTGCGACAGCATGGAACGGCTTACGTTGGAACGCTCGGCCAGTTCTTGAAGTGTATACCCTTTGTCTATCCTTATGGTTTTTAAACGAATCCCAAGTGACAACTCCATCACCCTTTATTTCTACTATCGGAACTGCCATGCTTCCCATCTTGATGGAAACTTCCACGATTGTAGCACATGTCATGTTGTTTGGCATCGCGATTAAGGTGTCTTTTTCCCGTGTATGGCTCGGAATTCGTCCTCCAGGATACTCATGAGGATGGAATCATGGTACTGGTGGTTGTAATAGAGAGCATCCCGTTGTACGCCTTCTTTTTTAAACCCGATTTTCTCATAGACATGGGTCGCCCGCTCATTGTAGGCAAAGACGTTCAATTCGATGCGGTGCAGGTTTACGATCCCGAATCCATAGTCGAGCATCAGTTTCATTGCTTCGCTTCCGTAGCCTTTTCCCTGGTAGGGTTCCTCAATGGCGATCCGGATGTTGGCGTTGCGGTTGTAGCTGTCAATGCTTTGCAGGGCGATGTCGCCGATCACTTCGTCCGTTTCGCGCAGGGCGATCAACAACAGCAGGCTGGAAGTGTCCTGCGACTTCCCTTCAATATAACGGTGAATTTGTTCCCGAGTAAAACTTTTTTGGGTTCCGGTCAATCTTCTGGTTTCCGGATGAAACAGCATGCGGAAATAGAGATCGGTATCCTCCAAACCGATGGGACGCAGATAGACCTGTTCACCTTCTAGGAAACGTACGGGTGTGTTTGTCGTGTGTTGGTGCTGCATGTCGTGAGCCTCCTGTTTTTCACATTTATGTATACGATAGCGCATTGTTGTATACTGGGAAATGTGCAGTTTTGTAAAAAACCAAAGGACAGATGTAAGGAAGATGCCGGATGCTGCTCCTGCCCAATCTCGACGAACACAGTGAAACCCCTCTGTTCATGCAGTTGTACACCTATATCAAAAACGAAATCATCGCCGGACGGATCGCAGAGCATACGTTGCTTCCTTCCGTTCGTAAATTCGCGGAATTTTTGGCAATCAGTACAACCCCGGTTGAAATGGCGTATAATCAGCTTCTCGCAGAAGGCTTTATCGAAAGCAAGCCCAGGAGCGGGTACTATGTCCCGAAATTGACCGATCCCTGCCTGCAGGTGGAAAAAGGACAGTTTGGCAGTTCCGATCTGATGGAAAGAAGAAAGTACCCTGCCCGTGATAAAACGGCTTATCGATATGATTTTCACTTGTCGAAAAATGATTTTGACCACTTTCCGTTTTCTGTTTGGCGGAGGCTGTTCAATGAGATTCTTCGTTTGGAACAGAAAGAATTGCTCTTCTATGGGGATCCTCAAGGAGAACAGGGGCTTCGTTATGAAATTGCCAGGTATCTTCACCAGTTCAGAGGGGTTTCCTGTTCACCAGAACAGATCGTGATCGGGGCAGGTTCACACGTTTTGCTGACATTCCTCAGTCTGCTTTTGAAACAACACTCCACCAGCATCGGGGTGGAAGAGCCAGGATATCCCCTCATCTTCACAACCTTTCGGCAGCATGGATTTCAGGTCGTACCGATCTCTCTGGAGCATGACGGCATCGATTTGAAGGATTTGTACGAAAGCCGCGTTCGGCTTGTCTATGTCACACCGTCTCACCAATTCCCTCAAGGCATGATCATGCCGGTCGCGAAGCGATTGCAATTGCTGGAATGGGCAAAACAGGCAAACGGGTACATCATCGAGGACGACTCCGATGGAGAATTTCGTTACCACGGCAGACCGGTTCCCTCGCTGCAGGGGCTTCTGCCGGACACCAACGTGGTGTACATGGGGGGATTCTCCAAAGCTTTGGCACCGGCGATCCGCATCAGCTACATGGTGCTGCCGGAAGCGCTGCTTGACGCTTACCATGAGCTGGAGTACAACCTGTTGTTCGAGCAATCCTCTTCCCCGCTGCATCAGAAAACCCTGCAGCTTTTTATGCAGCGTGGATATTGGGAAAAGCACGTACGAAAAATGCGAAACATTTACCGAAAAAAACACGATGTACTGGTCGGAACGATACAAAATACCTTTCAGGAGAGGGCGGCTGTAATCGGCAAAGGAGCGGGGCTTCACGTGCTCTTGCGAATCAACAGTCCCCACTCGGAGCGAGAGCTGACCCGGATGGCAAAAAGCGCCGGGATCCGAATTTCTCCGGCTTCGTACACATGGATGCAGCCGCCGGAAGAAGAGAGGAAAGAGTTTTTCGTCGGTTTTGGCGGTCTTTCCCTGCAAGAAATTGAGCAAGGCATCAAGCTGCTGTTCCAGGTCTGGTTTGGGGAACCGTAATGACAAAATTAGGAGGGGATCACATCACGCAAGGCTTCTGAGAAGCGCTGAATGGCGTCGGTAATGGAATCCTTCTCCGCTCGCCCGAACGTAAAGCGGGCATACCCCTTTTTTGATCCCATCACACTCCCCGGAACAAATACAACACCGCGCTTGATCGCCGCTTTCAGCAGGCGGGATTCGTTGTCGGTCTGCTTCACGCTGCACCAGAGATGAATGCCTCCTTCGGGGACCGTAAATTCTACTTCGGTAGGAAGACACTGATGCAAAGCGGAAACCAGCAAATCCCGCTTCTTCCTCAGTTCTTCCCTCAGCATCGCGATGTGTTCGGGAAAGTCGGCGGATGACAAAAAACGGTTGGCAATCCACTGCGGGAAAATACTATGGCCGAAATCCACCTGCTGTTTGGCATCAGCCAAGCGCTCAATCACTGTTTGCGGCCCGATAATCCAACCGATCCGCAAACCGGAAGCGACGATCTTCGTCAGCGAGCTGATGTACAGGACGGTCCCGTTTCGATCCAACGATTTGAGCGTCGGTATTTTTTCTCCGTGAAACGAGGTGACGCTGTACGGATCATCCTCAACCAAGGGGATTCCGAATTCGGCAGACAGCTCGAGAAACCTTTTTCGCCGGGACAAATCAAGAAGGGTACCGGTCGGATTCTGAAAGTTGGGGTTGAGAAACGCCATCTTGATCCGATGCTTTCGATGCAGGGCTGCCAAATCGTCAGGATTGGCCCCATATTTGTCAACAGGCAGCAAGAAGGTGCGCAGGCCCGCCGACTGAAACAGGGGGAGCGAATAACAGTAAGAGGGATCCTCAATGGCAACCGCATCCCCCGGCTTTAGCAGGCACTGGACGATCAGGTGCAGCGCCTGCTGAGCGCCGGAGGTAATCAGGATGGAGGACGGTGTCGAGTCAATGTCCCGCCACGTTTTTACATGGGCGGAAAGGGTTTCCCGCAGCGGTACATTCCCCTGGGGATGCTCGTAGCCGAGATGACCGTCAAACTCTTCGGAAGAGAGGATGCTGCGAAGGGCTCTGTTGGGAAACAGGTCAGCCGAAAGCTCTCCGCTTGCCAGATCAATCAGGTCGCCTTCCATCGTTTCCTTGCGAATTTGACGGATGAGCGGGAGATTCGGAAGGAAAGAGCCTGTCTCTACGATTTGCCGCCAGTTGGGGACGCGGGTGCGTGAGATGCCCCATATATCCGTACTTACCCGTGTCCCGCTTCCGTGTCTGGTTTCTATCACACCTGACGCCCGCAGGAGATCGTAGGCAGCCACAATCGTGCTGCGATTTACTTGCAACTCCTTGGCCAGGGTGCGTTCCGAGGGGAGCAGGCTGCCCGGAGGAAATTCTCCGTAGGTGATCCGCCGTTCGATATACTCGGCAATTTGTTTGTATAAAGGTTTGTCGCGTGTGTCAGATGGCTTCCAATCCATGGGTTGATCACGGCCTTTTTCTGTTCGATTGTGATAGTTAACCAGATTATAAACAACTGGATGGGTAAAATAAAGTTCAAGTGGATGGGGCGGAAGACGGCAACATCCATTATCATAGAAGGTGTAGTCCGAATGAGGAGTGATCAATACATGATTGTATTCATTATATTATTCAGCATTGTACTCGGGATCGGAACCATCCTCGTGGGGGTCACGCCGCCCGAGACAAAGTACGGAATGAAAACAAAGAAAAATCTCTCCAGGCTGTTGATTTTTTACGGTCTCAGCTTGTTGGCTTTTCTGGGCATTTTCTATTATTTCATGTGAGCGGCACCCAAATCAGGGTGCTGTTTTCATTTGCGTCCATCCATTTGACAAGAGTCGTCCGCTTGGATAGGATTGTCTTGAATTTAAGATCGTATTGCATGACACGGGAGGAGATGAGGGAGCCTATGCCTGACCTACAACGGGACGATTCACTCGATTTGTTGATTGTGCTGTCGCGCGCCTATGACTGGGTGACAGCCCATACTCATCGGGATATCCGCAAACACGGTTTGAATCCTACCGAATTCGGTGTTCTGGAGGTGTTATACCACAAAGGCCCGCAGCCGCTTCAACAAATCGGCGAGAAGATCCTGATCTCCAGCGGCAATATCACCTATGTCGTTGACAAGCTGGAGAAGAAGCATTTGCTAGTACGCAAACCGTCTCCGAACGACCGGCGCGTCATTTTTGCGGAGCTCACGGAGAAGGGCGAACAACTGCTGGCGGAGATTTTTCCCGAGCATAAAAAGGTGATTGAGTTGGCTGTGAACGGTTTGAATTCCGAGGAGAAAAAGCAGGCGATTCAACTGCTGAAGAAATTGGGACGTGCGGCTCAAGAGAACTTTTTGAAAGGGCCTTGACATTTTTACTCTAAATTAATTATCTTTAATTTAAGATATTTAATTTGGAGATTTATGAAGGGAAGGGAAGAGAAGCCATGAACATTTCCGTATACAATCTTGACCAGCAAGGCGTCGGAAATTTTGGGGGCGGCCGAATCATCGAGAGCAAACCGATTGCGTTTCCCCATGAAGAAACGGCTGTAAAACGAGTAGGGCCGCTGTTTTATTGGTCCTGGGCCAAGGGAGTGGAAACGTTCGAAATTCCCTTGCATCCTCATTCCGGTTTTGAAATTTTGACTTACGTTTTGAAGGGAACGGTAGGACATAGCGATACACTGAAAAATTTCCAGCGAGTCTCCGCGGGCGGTGCTCAGGTGATGCAAACCGGTTCGGGTGTTTATCACGCGGAAAATATCGAGAAAGACGCGGAGCTGTTTCAAATCTGGTTTGAACCGCATCTTGCAAAAACCACCAAGCAAACGCCGACGTACAATCAGTATGAGCATGAGGATTTTCCGTTGAGCGAAGAGAACGGCGTGAAGCTAAAAACGATCATCGGCAAAGGCTCTCCCATCTCTTTGGAAACGGACACGAGCATGTTTGACGCAGAGATCTCTGAGGGAAAAACGTTCACGTACAGCCTCCGGGCAGGGAAGGCGCTTGCTGTGGTCGCGGTGCAAGGAAGCGGATCTGTGGGCTCTTCAGCACTTGAGAGGGGAGATTTCAGCGTCGTAACGACAGATGAAGACGCACAAGTGATCTTCTCGGCGGCTGAATCAGAAGGCTTGCGGATTGTGTTCATCGAGGTTCCGCAGGAAGTGGACTACCCGTTGTATCGAAAATGATCTCGCTTTAAGCTAACAGGAGCGCCTGAGTACCCTCTTGCCGAAGTGTTTGGTAAATACTACCATATAAAGAAAAGGAATGGGGGGTCTGGCATGAATATCACGGGTATCTATGAGTTATTTCTGCGTGCGGAAAAATACGAGAACTTGCACGTTTCGGAACATTCCGATTCAGCTCGTGGAATCGCCGGTCCCCCCCTCTTGCACATGCAGTGTAAACTGCGGACGACCAACGCGGCCGCCGATCACGAAACGCTTTGTTCACAGGGCGTGCAGACAACGGATTTGGCAGAGGGAAACGGCATAAAGGAATTTCGTTTCTTTGACAACGCCGGACACGAGATCGGAATCATCGAAATATAACGTTTTGCAGAGAAAGACGCCCCTCCTGAGTGAGGGGCGTCTGGTGTTTGAATGATATACGGTTATTCGTTTACCCAAGTGAGAGCGATTGTTCCCTGCCCGCCGTGGACGCCCAGGACGGAGCTGATGGGTCCGATCAAAACCTCCACATCCTGATACGTTTCTGTAATTTTTTCTTTGATTTCCAGCGCCTTTTCCAGGACATTTCCGTGGAGGATCTGTACGCTGGTCACCCGGTGCATGCTGCGGGCGAGTTCCAGTTGTTCCAGAATCCGTTTTATGGCCTTGCCTTCCGTTCGAACCTTTTCAAACAGCTCCACGACGCCTTCCCGGATGCGGAAAATCGGCTTGATCTGCAGCAGGTTGCCGATCAGGAATTGGGCGCTGCTCAAACGGCCGCCCTTGTGCAGTTGCTGCAGGCTGCCGACCACGATATAGTTTTCGATCTTGGCGTATTCACTTCGCAAAATAGAGGCGATATTCCGAAAATCAAGCTGCTGTTCGGCCAATTTGAACCCTTTTTGCATGATCGAGGTAATGGGATAGGAGGTTATTTTGGAGTCCACCACTTCGACTGGAAAATCCACCATGTTGGCCGCAGACTGACTGGTATTGTACGTTCCGCTCAGTTGACTGGAGACATGCACTGCTATGGCGCAGTCGTACTTCTCTTTCAATGATTCGTATAATTCCACGAACTTTCCGATGGCAGGCTGCGAGGTTTTGGGAACGGTTCGGGAAGTGTTTACTTTTTCATAGAGCTGTTCTGGCGTCAAGCCGACACCATCCTCATAAACGCCGTCTTCAAAGATGACGTCCAGCGGCACGATGTGGACATCATGCTGTTCCCGAATGTCATCCGGCACATAAGCCGTACTGTCCGTGACCCACGCAATTCGTTTCTTCAAAGATATGGCTCCCTTCGATAATCTGGCACACTTATCATACTAGAAAAAGGAAAGGCGTGGGGTGGGAATTTGTGGTGACCATTCATGTCATCAAAGTCAATGTGCATGTCCGCCTTGTCCGTTGAAATACTAACAGCTAAGAAATACAGGCAACGGACAAGGATGGTGGCGATGAAGCAAGTCGGACTGGTTCTCCAGGGGGGCGGAACGCGAGGCATTTACACATCCGGGGTTCTGGACTTTTTTATTGAACAGGACGTGTTTCCCTCGTATGTCATCGCTGTTTCGGCGGGGGCGTGCAACGCGATGGCGTACCTGGGGAGGGACAAGGGACTTGGCAAGTACATGTACACGGAGCACTTGCATGACTTGCGCTACCTGTCCTGGCGCAATCTGCTCCGACACGGCAGCTTACTTGGAATGGATTTCATCTTTGACGAGATTCCCAGACGCATTCGCCCGTTTCCTTTTGACGTGTTTGATCAGGCGAAGGAAAAGCTCGTCGTCGGAGCGACCAATTGCGAGACGGGAGAGAGTGTCTACTTTTCCAAGGGCGAATGCGAACCGTTTGTCACAGCGATACGCGCCTCCTGCAGCATTCCGCTGCTGTCCGGCGTGGTGTACTATCAGGGGCTGAAGCTGTTGGACGGCGGAATTGTCGATCCCATTCCTGTCAACAAGTCTCTGGCCGACGGAAACGAATGGAACATCATTGTTCGAACAGGGAACGATGAAATGGTCCCGCAGCCGGTCAACCTGTCCTGGCTGCTGCAGCGGATATGGCCGCGTTATCAGGCACTGATACGTGCAATGTTTGAGCATCATGCCCGCTACAATCAGTCACTGAGGCAGATTCGCGCCTTGCAGCGGGAAAACCGCGCATTCGTCCTTTCCCCCAGCAAACCTGTGCGAATGAGACGAATGGAACGAAATCCGATCAAATTGCTTGAGCTTTACCAGTTGGGTTACGACGATGCACGCAGGGCGTATCGATCGTTGCAAACCTGGCTGGAGTCCTGACAACTGCATTTTGTAAGATTGCCTGTGACGGCTTGCGCCCGCAGGCTTTTTTTGCACAGCGGTAGCTTTCGCCGAGTGGGGCGAGGATAGCTAGTTTCCCCTGAAAAATTCCTGGGGTAAGTCAAAAACAAAAGGAATTCAGCTCTCTAAATGGAAGTAGTTGTTGACGAGGCAATACATCCAAAAAGAGGGACTGAATTCCTTTCTTCATAAAGAAATTCAACAGTGCTCCTCGAAAATCCTATTTGAGGTGAGCGATTATGTTAAAACTTCGTAACGAGCAAATCACATTGTGGGATACCCTTCTCCCTGAACCAATCC